>JAITMO010000120.1 GCA_031277345.1 Candidatus Bathycorpusculum soli | reverse complement strand
AATTATACTTAGACTTACATCTAACCAAAAAGCAATACTGCTACATTTTTCTTTTCTTTTTTTGCGTCGCACTGCTAAAATAATGTCCTCTCTTGCCTTGTTATCAGTTACTCACACTTCAATCAACACATTAAAAAATAAACACCAAACCACATAAACCATCAATACAAACTAAAAACGCTATATAATAACAAAAACCAGAACATTTTAATATACGACACATATATTTATTAATTATTCGCGCATACAGTACGCGAAGAAAAGTGAAAGGAAACAAAAGCAGTTCACCTTTTTAGAAGGAATACCATGACCCATATTTATAGACGGACCATTTTATGTTACATAACTATATACATGATAGTCACTTTTTTATCTTTCATATATTTAAGCAGGGTCGGACTATACGAGTTACATTGGGCATATTTGTTGTTAACAGTTTATGGCACAATTGTAACACCTTTTTTGATCTTCCGTTTAGTAGTTACATTCCTTTACAAACCGATGTCTGACAAAGGTTATCGTCCCAAAGTGAGTGTTGTCGTTCCTGTATACAACGAAGAAAACGGCATAGGTAACACTATCGACTCAATTTTCAACTCAGACTATCCCAAAGATAAATTGGAACTAGTTATAATTGATGACAAAAGCAAAGATAATACTATAGAATCAATCAACAAAAAACGTTCTGAATACGACTTTAAATTAGTTGCACTCGATAAAAATGTGGGTAAACGTCACGCAATGGCTGCAGGCATCAAGCAGTGTACTGGCGAAATTTTAGTTTGCGTAGACAGTGATACACTTGTCAAATGTGATGCCATAAAACTGCTTGTTCAGCCTTTTATTGATGAAGGAATTTTCTGTGTTTGTGGAAATGCAGCTGTTGCCAATAGTTCCGAAGATAAAACTGATACTATATTAGCACGGTTTCAGAAAGTTTGGTATGCGGATTCGTTCAGACTCCGTAAAGGTGTAGAAAGCCTTTTTAGTATGGTCATCTGTTGCTCAGGCGTATTATCAGCTTATCGTAGAGAGAGATTTGAAAAAGTTGTTGATGAGTGGCTAAATGAAAAATTTCTCGGTCGCGAGGTTATTTCAGGTGATGATCGACAAATGACGAATTTAATGTTGCGGATGGGTGGCAGGTCTGTGTTTCAATCTAATGCGATTGCCTATACCATTGTACCACACAAATTTAAAAAATTCCTTGTCCAACAGGTACGTTGGGGTCGAAGTGGTTTTCGTGGTATGTTGTTTGCTTCCAGATTCTTCTATAAAAAAAATATTATGCAAAAAATTGTTTTCTACTCAACTATGTTTATAACATTTATTTCGCCAGTTTCGTTATTTGTGAACACAGCTGGCTTAGCATTAGCAGGTAAACACGAACTTATTGTTTTTTACTTGTCAGGACTTTTATTGGTCTCCACATTGACAGCGTTAGCTGATAAACTGTTGGTTGATCAATTTTCTTTTAAAGATATTCTATACAGAATTTCATTCGTTGTGGTGTCAATTATTCTCACTTTCATTTATATGTACTCATGGCTCACGCTATGGAAAGGAAAAAATTGGGGAACACGTTAGTATGTCAAACAATGAAAATTTTGTGAACAAGAAAATTTTAGCAATAACCGTGATAATTGGCTTGCTCTCATCATCACTTGTAATTTATGAATTCGCATGGTCACCATCACACACACCAGATATGAACTCCCTTCTTACACGAACTACTACTACCAATTACGCAATACCTCAAGAAGGACAACGAGTTGTTTGTATAGTTTTTGATGATGGGTGGCTAACTCAGTATACCAATGCTCTGCCTATTCTGGACGAATACAATTTTAAAGCCACATTTGCTATAATCACTGATAACCCTGACAAACGGCCAGCATATATGAATTGGAACCAAATTGTAACATTATACAAACAGAGTCATGATATCGGAAGCCACACAACAAATCACTTAAATTTCGCCAAAATAGAAACAGCATCCATTGAATACCAATTGTCACAAAGTAAGCAGGACCTTTTAAAACACGGTATCAACGCAACCACGTTTGTTTACCCTGAAGGAGAAGGTGCTGGCAACCCCGATATAGAGAAACTAGTGCAACAACACTATACCATAGCTCGGGGCATCAACAAAGAATACCTTAACATGAGTCAAGCATTTAATCAATATGCATTACCTAGTTACACCATCAGAAACTCCACAACTTTAGAAACATTTAAAGATTATGTTAATCAAGCTGATGCATCCAATATTGTTATTATTTATTACCAACAAATAAGTGATGGCACTGTATTTACTTCGGTTACAACTGAGAATTTTGCTACACAAATGCAGTATCTCTACGACAATGGCTTTACTGTTCAACCTCTAAAACAACTCTTCACATCTGTTGATAGCTAAGAACGCACCATTAAATAATTTTCAGACAGTGCCCTAATTTAGGATATCAGATTAAAAAAAATAGAAAAAATAATTCCAATACCATAAATAATTGACAAACCATATTCAATGTTTACAGGAATCTTCTAATTCAAAGATAGATACTATAGCAGTGTAACTTTTAGTTAACTATATAACTAGCGGTGTGCATAGTAGTGTGGTGTTTGTATTGCCAAATCCCACATCAAAAGAAATTAGAGAAAAAATAATCCAACACAAACAA
>JAITMO010000161.1 GCA_031277345.1 Candidatus Bathycorpusculum soli | reverse complement strand
AACACTGGACCTTCATAAGATACTACAACTTTACCAGACCACACGAAGGCATAAACTATTTAACACCAGCAGACATATACCTAAAAACAAAAGTGTAACCCTATTTCTGGATAGAACACCAACTTTGGTTTTTAGAAAATCTTTAATTTCAGATTGTGTACTGGGTAGGTTGAGCCATGCTCCGACTATTTTTCCTTCGTTGTATTTGCCTAGGTTGGCAATATAGACTCTGATTTGGGGGTGGGTTTGTTTTGATAAAGTTTGTTCACACATTATTATATCTCCATTTGTTTGATTGCTTGTTTGTGCTTCTGTGTTGGAGCTTTGTTGGTTGCTGGCGGATTGGGTTTGGATACTTTGCAAGGTTTGTTTAAGAAGAGGGTTTGTGAATGCGTGTTGTTTGGGTTGTTGGTTACAGTTGCGGAGAAATCAGAGATAGTGTTTGGTTTTAAGCATTTTTGCAGTGTGTTGTGCGTTATCTGTGGTTTGTTTGTTGTTTGCAGTCTTTTTTTTTGGCTTTTTGGTTGTTGGGGTTGTTTTTGTCGGTTTCCAGATTTTTTCCAAAATTGTCTGCGATTATATGAGATTTTTAAATGTTTTTTGTTGTAAATACTGGTTTGTTTTTTGTTTAAGGCTGTTTGGTGTTGTTTTTTAGTTATCGGGGTTGTTTTTGTCGGTTTCCAAGGTTTTTCCAAAATCAGTTGTTTTCTCGCGGCGTTCCAGTTTTTCAAGGGTTTATTTTAAGCTTTTTTATGGCTATGGCTGGTTTGTTTTGGTTTGTTTGTGGTTTAATTGCTGTTTTAATGATTTTATTATTAAATAGGTTGTTTTTGTCGGTTTCCAATTTTGTGTTTTTAGAGGGTTAAGTAAAAAATAGAGCATACGCTAAAGCGTGTTTTGGCGTTTCCAAAGATTTCCAATGCATATTATGTCTTAATGCCGACAGCAGTCCAAAAAGGACAAAATTCCATAACAGGAAACAATACAATAGAACACAGAAATATTTAAACCAAAAACAGCCCTACAAACAAGATGCTACAGCCTAGTTTTCTGCTTTAACTAATCTTGACTTTAACGCTTAGCCATAACACCCAAAAACAAGACACGTGCTATAAACAACAAAACACTAACTCTTACAGTTTAGGAACCATTTTTAGCTGTATAATTGGTTGTTTGTTTATTGTTCAATAATTGTTAAATATGGTATAATAGTTTATTGTAAGTTGAAAGATCATGACAACTGAAGTTGAGCTTAGGGAAATAAAATCTCTTCTAGTTGATTTAGCTAAAAGAGTTGAGGGGTTAAATGGGTTGATAGAGGAGCGGTTGATTGGGTCTGTTGAGCCTTTGCCTGACGAGGTGGAAGCTGCTAGGGAATATGAAGAGGCAAAGAAAAAGGGCACTCTGGAACTGTTACCTTGGAAAAACATGTTTAAAGAGGCATAATTTTGCCTGCAACCCGAGTCTTTATTGATAAGAGAGCTCAAAAGCAACTTGAAGAGTTACCAAGACACATCCAAATCAAAGCAAGTGCTGCTATAGATCTTTTAGAGAATGAAGGTTTTTCTAAAAAACTTGATATAAACAAATTAAAAGGGTTGTCCAATCATTTTAGAGTTAGGGTTGGAACATATAGGATTCTTTTTGTTTTTACTTATGGTGATGCTATTACAATTTACGCCATACGGCACCGTAAGTCTGCATACACTAAAATTTGATTAACATTTGTGTGACTGTTTCAGGTTTGGTTTGTCTTTAGGCGTTAACTTTTTGTTTTTTATGCAACAGGTGTTTTCTTTGTAGATGGTTTGTTTGGTGTTTGTGATAGTTGTTGGGTTGTTTTGTGATAAGAAAGAGAGGCGGTGAAGTGTTTGATTGGTTAGTTTTGTTTTTCGTTGTAGCCTTGGATTTTTATTTTGTGTTTTTCTACGACAAGTTTTGTTTTGTCGTCAAATAGGCCTATGCTGTGTTCTTCTTTGTCATTTCGGGTACAAAGATACTTTTTACCTTTAGCCTCTTTTAGTCTAAATCGCCAGCCCTTATTTGCAAGTCCTAACAGTAGTTGTTCCTTCTGAAAAAACGCCTCATCCACTGCAGGTTTGGCTTCATTTTCTGAAGACTTGTCTTGTTCTAAAATTGTGGTAGACTGTTCTTGAGGCGTAGGTTCTATAGGTTGGTTAGCAGGTTCAGTCTCGCAAGATTGGCTTGTTTCGGTGGTGTCTTTGTTTTGATTGGCAAGCAAATTCATGACTTCTATGGTTGTCATTTCGGGGTGGTCGGGTTCAAACCTAGACGAGTTAGCCACCAAGGTGGCGTTCCACTCAAACAGCTTCTCCTTCAACGCCTCCTCATCAATTTGGTTGGGTACAATGAATATTGTGGGGAAGCCCATTTTCTTGTTGCGTTGGTAGTTGTCTTTTAGTCGGTCCCAGTGCCTTTTGGGGTAGCATTCTACTTCTACGGCAAAACTACGCTTATAATCCCAACAACTATGGTCAATATACCCTTTTGCGCCCTCCACTTTTGAAGCGGGCAGAGTTGGTGTAACGTAAAGATCAGCTACGCTCTCATCAGTTTCACCATCGTCTATGCGTACTATCCACCCGTTTAACCAATACACCTTACGCTGCGCCATAATAGCTTGAATGTGCTTAACACCACCGGCTTTCTCACCACGAAAAGTAACATCCAAAAGTCGTTTAGCTTTTTTATCGCTCAAGTCTAAGCGCCAGTTTCGTGTGCGGATTTCTTTGGCTCTTAACTCCTTTTTGCCGTAGGCGTAGGTTTCTTCTCTGTATTGTCTTGTGGTTTCGTCTTTGTAGGATAGGTAGGCGTTTCGTTTGGCGTTGTCTACGGCTAGGTTTTTTAGGGCATTTACAAACCCCATCTCCGTGAGCACATAAGGTTTAGGCACGGCGGGGTTGTAGAGCAGGTGTTCTCGCAGAGTGTCTTCATTAACATAACCCCCAAGCAAGCGGACAGTGAGTAGTATTGTCCATTCTGCAGGTGTTACAGGCCAGTCCAAAAAGTCTCTTTGCAAAGACTTGGTTTTTACTTGCCCCATCAACTCATCCACATCCACTTTACGCCCCTACCGTTCTAGACTGTGCCGGATTACTTTTTCAGGATCACTTTGTCCTACCTTGTAGTCAAGGGTTTCTAGTACTTGGTATTCTCTGTTGCCTTGGAAGGGGGTGGAGACAAAGAAGAGGTGACGTGGCAGGTTCATTAGGGTTTGGTAGCCGTATTGTTTGGGGTAGAATTTTTCTAGGGTTCGGGCGGTGTCTTCGCCTACTCGGAAGCTGATTATGGTTTCGCAGGTTTGGGTTATAGCATCTTGAATATCCTTGCGGTACTGGGTAAGATATTGGCTGGCAAGGGTTATGAAAACCTTGAACTTCCTTAGGGATTGGAGGGTTTCTGGAATACTTTTAGTGGTGTAACGGTAAGCTTCATCCACATACACATAGAAAGGCGCACGTTCATATTCGGGAACATCTTCACGAGACATACCCGCATTATACGTAGCTGAAAGGATGAGGCTGCCCAAAAAGTTAGCCATATCCGTTGTGATTACGCCTTCAGGGAGGTCTACAATGATTATTTTTTGCTGATCCATAGCCACACGAAAATCAATACAACTCTTCTCAGCCATAAACATAGGCACCAACAGTCTCTCCTGCACAATACGATACAATTTAGTCAAAACGGCCACAGACGCATCTTTTGGCATCTTATCATACTGCTTCTCCCAAAAGGTGCGGACGTTTTGGTCTCTGCATTTTGCTGTTAACATCTCTCGAAAGTCATTATCAGCCAAAATTTTATACAAGTCAGGCAGTTTTGCGTTCTCTTTTTCCATAAGCAAATACAAAGCATTTAGAAGAATCATGTCAAGGCGTGGTCCCCACCAGCGTTCATAGATTTTCTCAAGAGTGTCCATGAACATTCTTGCGACTACGTCTCGCTGGTAGGGGTCTTTTGATTCTAAGAAATTGATCTGTAGGACTTGGTGGTCGTATTTGTCTTCAAAAGCCGACCAAGGATTAATGTAGATGACCCGATCCCATTTTTCAGGCGGAATATGCGATAGAACAAGGTTGGTTAGGTCGCTGTGGGAGTCAATTACCATGAACCCTTCGTTATGGTCTATGTGTTGTTTTATCATGGATAAGAGAAATCGTGTTTTGCCACATCCCGGAAATCCCATAATCAACGAATGAATACGATCCGAACTATAAATACCCCGTTTTAACTTCTTACCTATTGCAGGATCTATTTCAGCATCTATACCTAATACATGAAGTCTATTTTTTGTCGCCTTTGGATTTGAGTTTTGACTGCTCACATTATGAACCTCAGTTCTGCAAAGTCATGTTTTCAGTTTTTAAAAAACTGAAACATTAAACGGTGGATACGTGAGTTTGATGGAACAATGTAAAAACCCCCTAAAGCCAGAATGCCCAAGCAAAGACATCGTGCTATATCTACAAATTAACCAAGAAAAAATCGCCATATGTCAACAATGCTGGATAGCCCTTTCAGAAACAGCAGAAAACTGAACAAAAATTTGGATACACAGAATGTTGCATATCAATAGTCGCACAAAATATAAACCTCATAAAAAGAGTTACAGTTCAATCACACTAAGCCAACTCTGTAAATCACGCATTTAAAAAATAAGCATAAAAACAAAAGTAGATTATTGTGTTAAAAATCCAGAGAGTAGCTGCCAGATTTGTTTGTAGTCATTTCCAGAAATCAACTTTCCAGGAGTTACGGCATTTTGCCAATCGGCATCGGGCAAGTCTTTTAGCCAGATTGATATGTCATTAGTAGTCTTATGAAATACTTCCGTACCAATTTGTTCTTTGACTTTTTTACCTAGCTCTCGTGAAATTGTCCTAGGAACACTAGCTTTACGTAATAGTACTGCTTCGTCTGTATCAACGCCATAATACACCATCGCTGGAAGATTGCTTAATTGTCTTTTTTCATCGACAGATAAAGACCCGTCTATACCTGACGTAGGTAATTTTTCAAACGCGGCTAATCCCCACGCAGCGGACATAGTGAGCTGCCCGTAAATGACATTTACACAGTCGGAAATTTGATTCGCGTTTGCACCTGCAAAATACTTCTCTGAAAGTTCCATAATATCTTTTCCTTGAACCCAGTCAGTAATAATCGAAGCTAAAGACGCACTATCTGCTGATTGTCCCTTGATTTTAACATCTTTTAAATGTTGCTTTATTTCAGGAGTTCTTAACATAATCCCGACTAACTGTTTTAGTGAATCACTAGTAGTCGAAAACATTTTGCTGGCTTTCCAATCTTCTTTAGTTAGTTTTTTGCCTTTAACTTTAATTATTGACTTTATTGTCTCAGGGCAGAACCCTGTAGAGTCAGATAATGCAGCAGTATCTTTGTCCAAGTGTGCGCTTGCATATTGCTTAACACTCTCACTAAGGCGCACTTTGTTTTGTGCACTCAATTGATTATAGAAATACGTTCGTCTAAGGGTCATTTCTGTCTCAGCAATAAATTCCTCAAGACTCTTAGATGCGCTAAACATATGAGCGATATACTGTAAAAACATAGACCAGCCAGGATCTCTGTAATGTTCTGTAAGATCAAACGCTTGTGCACTTTCAAAGGCACTGTTAACTGTTTCAACCATAGAGGAAACTAGTCGATTAGTACTTTCTCTGACGAATTCAGCTAGTTTCAAAGAGTCCTCTGAACCTGGATCACCTTTTATAGCAATTCCTACAGTTCCAGCAGATATTGAATAAACTCTACCAACCCGTCCAATTAAATTCCAAAAATCTCTTGGAGGCATATGCGAGGTCCAAGGATAGTTATACGCCGCCATTAGTATTGTTGAAACATCAAAGTTTATACCTTGTGCAATTGTAGTTGTTGCAATTAAATAATTTAACAATCTTGCTTCCATCAATTGTTCCATTAGAGAGCGGATATCATCAGGTAATCCTGCATGGTGTATCCCTATACCTTTGTCTAAATACTTAATCAGTGGAAAACTATCACCTAGTTCAGCTGCAATAAACCGTTTAACTAACTCTATTTTAGGATCAATAACCTGATTGCTAATTCTATCATAGAGCAAATTAGCGATTTTGTATGTTTCACCTTTTGTGCGAGCTATAATTAGTGTACTTTCTTGTTTTTCATCGAGCTGCGAAGCAATTAGTCCAGTTAGTAAATATTTTTTGTTGAGATCTTTACGCTTAAATTTGCAGGCATGATCTTTTTTTATCAAAATTTCTTCTTTCAAATATATGGAGTCTCTACTCGTGAGTAGAGGCTTAAAATATGTACAAACACTACCGTCATGCGCCATATTTCCGTATAGTTCACCAATGACAGTATCATTTGGTTTCCAAAAATGAATACCTAAATCAATTGATTTAAAATGTTGAGGATCTAACCATTTGGCAAGTTCATCGGCATTTGGCACAAATGGCGTCAAAAGCAGAAAATTAGCCATGGGACAGTCTTTTTTAATTATTGCAAGTAAAGCTTCAAGGTTCATTCCCCTTTCCTTTGACTCAATATTATGTGCTTCATCAACCACGGCTAGAATTAATGGTCGCCCCATAGTGCGCTCTATGTTTTGTCTTAAGAGCAAACTTAGTTTTTCTGGAGTAGTGACAAGTATATCAAAAGAATTCTTGGATTTGATTATTTCCATTTCGAAGGCATCTATTTCTAATGCACTACTCATTTTTTCGATTTTTATATTGAGGGGTGACCTGCTTAAATCGTTTCTCAGGCGTAGGGTTATCTGATTAACTAGTGCTCTTGTTGGAACGATATAAGCAATCCAACCATTTTCACCTGAAAATTGGTTAAGAGCCTGTAAAATTCTAAATTCAGCCACGAGCGTTTTTCCCGACGAGGTAGGCAGATTAACCACGACTGCTTTATGTGCTGGATCTAACAAACCCTGTTCAAGAATGCTGTATCTTTGAGGGTGTAAAAATTCAATAATCGGCGGTTCGCCTTTAACCAATAGGTCAACGAATTTTTTTACACGTGAATTGACTTTATTTGCAAGCGTCCAAACGCAATTCTCAACCATTTTCTTAAATGTTGGTTGGAGCATTCGTTCCATTAAATTTAAACTAACTATGTTTCCTTTTTCTGCGTACTTAATTGCATTTTCAAATTGAAAATCTAGTAACTCTAAGATGTCAATCGGTTGGCCCTTGAGATGGTAAGTGCCAATCAATTCAACACTTTTCGCTAGATGGTATAGTGATGCAAGTTCAAAAGCTCTTGCAACCGCACATTCTTTATTTGCTTCTAGATATGATTTTTCGTATTGCTTCTGTTGTAGACGAAGATTATTTATTGTCAATATAGCTTGACGGAGATCTTCCCAAGATTTTCGTCTGATTAAATAGAATATGGCCATGTAAATACTTTTAAAGACACGCTCGGCCCATTCACCAGTATTACTGTCAACAGTTAATTCTTTTTCACGCTCGATTAGTAACCTGCGGACAGCTTCCCAATTGTCACCTAAATATCCATAAGTGATTAATGAAATCAAGCGATTAATTTTTTGAAATTCATCCGCAGGTAGTGGTAAAATTTGAATCAAATCAACTATACGATTTGAAATAACCTTGAATTTGTTGATATCATCTGCTGATTCGGGATTCCATAAATTTATTGCGCTCAACTGTAACGCATCGAGCATTTTTTCTATGTAACTGTTATTCCCATCCAACTGTTGCTGTGATAGTGTAGGAAAAGTTTTTGATAGTTTTCTCCTTTGCACTATCGTTTGTATTTTGTCCACGTTTTTTGGACCAATAAACTTTGCAAGAACATCAGAATTAACAGTCATATATCAAGCTACACCTCCTTCTACAATGCGTTTCCAATCAGCCATTTTTATAGGAATATATAAACCAACAAATATTATTGATATCTCTGAAACTATTGCGTCTTTGTGTTGCTCATACAAAGAAGCAACATCTTTTTCATTAGGCGTAGTGTCTCTAACCAGCAGACCAAACAAGCGGAGGCGGTTATTGTCACTTTTAACATAAGTCATTAATGCTTTTTCGTAGTCAACTCTAAACGAGCTATCACGGGGTAAATCTAATACTTTAAAACCTAAAAACTGAATTAAGTCCTTTCTCGTTGGACCATGTGTACATAAAGCAGTAATTTGTCTTTTAAGTCCTGTTCGTCCATATACAACATTGGGAGGACAAGACAAGTCGCTTGATGTTTTGGTTTCACCAAAAACAAATAGTGTGTCCTCTCCTTCATTAACAAATCCCAATAAATCGACCCCGCCAGGACTACAATTACGATTCTTTAGATCCCTAATATAATTATGCCAAAATCGTACATCGAAATGTGTCTTTAAAAATAATTCAGCTAAACCTTCACCAATTCGCCATTCCGAAAACTCAACAGGTCGACTTGATAAAACTTCTTTTAATGCCTCTCTTGTAAAATCAGTTGTTGCTAGCGAGGCAAAAGCTTCAACTAACTCTTCACCACCTCTCTTATCAGTAATACTTTCTCTTACTTCTTTTGGAAAATGTTCGCGGATAAAATCCTCTTCCAGAGTACAACCCACGTATCTGCAATTTCCAATAGTGTTTTGGCCCTGATAAGATATTTTCACAGTAGTGGCAACCAAACAAGTTTTTACGTGTCTATTTATTTATGTTTTTTGAAATTTTTTGTTGTATTGGACATTAAAGCGTATGCTCGTCTTGACATCTACATTAACCCTAAAGGTATACACTATCTTTTTCACGTGCATTTATTAATCAGAAAACAAACAAAAGGATTTGCCTCAAAAAGCAAACATGTTTATCCAATCTGCCCATTTAGGCTGAACTACTGCTACAACCCAGTTTTACTTGTAGTATTGGATAAAATGGGATATGCAACCCATTTTCAAACAAGCTTTCACATATTTCATTTGATATAGCCAATTTTACCACCAATAGTGTGACAACTTTACTCGAACTAAAATACACCCTAAATGGTTTTGTCCACTGAAGTATTGTTGGGAAAAAGTTTTTTAGAGGTTAAGCGTACTTGTTTTGTTAGTGTTTAATATGAATCCTCAAAATTTGAACCATGATTTTGAGGAAGGGCATCATACACAGACCGCTAAAGCTCGGCCAGAGCACTAAATGTTAAGATTTAAAAATTATTACTTATTCTTTGCCCGTCCAACAATACGTGCATAATTTGCATTTCTCAACGCCAATCGACTTGGTTAATCCATCAAGTGAGTGATAAGCAAGTGTAGTTAGACCTAGACTTTTACATGTGTTCTTAACCATATTCTTATACCGTTCAGACCTGTTGTCCGTATATTCCGCAACATGTTTTTCATCATCTGAGTTCTCAAGTGCACTGATAATCTGTCTTGAGATAAGCTCGTTTTTAGACGTTGAACGTGTAAAATTCAAATATTTACAAGCATAAAGAATAGGTGGACAAGCAGACCGTACATGAAGTTCCTTTGCGCCGAAGGCGTATAAAAAGTCCACCGTCCCACGCATTTGCGTCCCGCGCACAATGGAATCATCAACAAATAACAACTTTTTATTTTTAATAAGTGAATTTATCGGCACTAGTTTCATCCGCGCTATCAAATTTCGTACATTCTGTGCACGCGGAGTAAAACTGCGTGGCCAAGTTGGAGTATATTTTATCAACGGACGTGAAAACGGCAATCCCGAACGGTTAGCATATCCTATAGCATGAGCTGTCCCAGAATCTGGTACACCTGCAATATAATCAACACCAACAAATGTGCCATCAATATCGTCTTGATCTGCCAGACTATGCCCGCACCTATAACGCATTTCTTCAACATTTACATTTTCATAATCAGATGTAGGATAACCATAATAAGTCCACAAAAAAGAACACATACGCATTTCATTACCTGACTTTACAACAGACACAGTTTTATCCGCTGTAACAAAAACAACTTCTCCCGGCCCTAATTCATAACACGTTTTATAACCCAGATTGATATATGCAAATGACTCAAAACTGATACAATAAGCATCACTTTTTTTTCCTACGGTCAAAGGTGTACGCCCAAGCTTATCCCGCACAGCATAAATACCATTATCTGCACACACTAACATAGTCATAGAACCTTCTATCATACTCTGTGCATATACAATTCCATCAACAATACTGTCTTTTTTACATATAAGCGATGCCACCAGTTCAGTATCATTTATCCTGCCACAACTCAACTCAGAAAAATACGTGTTATCTGCAGACACCAACTGCTCAACAAGCTGTTTCTTATTATTTATCCGCCCTACTGTCACAACAGCAAAAACTCCAATTCTAGAATGCACAATTATTGGCTGAGGATCACTATCACTAATACAACCAATACCCATCATTCCTTTAAAATTAGGCACATCTGGCTCAAACTTTGTTCTGAAAGGCGAATTTTCAATGTTATGTATAGCACGGCAAAATTGACGACCATCAAAGACAGCCATACCCCCTCGCCGTGTACCAAGATGTGAATGATAATCTGTCCCAAAAAACAGATCCATCACACATTCATTTTTAGAACAAACACCAAATATTCCGCCCATTAACATCCTCTAATCCTTACATATTCAAGTATTCTATTCACAAAATACTCTTCTGTTAAACTTATCTCTACCGCTCTTCTATATATCTCTATAAACCATACTTAATAGCATTTATATGGAACATCAACAACTCCTACCAATTATCAATACATACATCTGTGTTTTCTACTTTAAACTATAGCGGATTAACTTAGGTTTTAGAAAGAATTCATGTGTTTAACATGGAATTTTATGGATTTTGTAAATCTAATTTTTAAGTTATTCCACTATATCTTATTTGTTTCAAACATTTAAACTCCTCAAAGTTAAAGATTAAAAAACATTTTTTGTAATGCCAAATATGAACTCTCAACAACTTGCGTTACTAAAAATAGATTAATAATGCCGTTTTTGTTTTTGCATTATGTTCTTATGTTTTCTGTAAAAAACTAATTTAAGGTCGGTGTGAACACGAATACTTAATGTAAAATTTCCAGTATTAATGGACGGTTACTGCGTTGAGCGAACAAGAATTTATTGCAGAAAATTTAGAGCACAACGGTGTAGTAGCGCAGCCTCCGTTATCATCCAATGAAATTTTAAGTAAACCTATTGAAGACATAATTACTCGATTAGATTCCTCTTTTAATGGTCTAACCTCTGAAGAGGCTGAACGTAGACTCGAGATTTATGGTCGAAATGAGCTAGCAAAAAAACGTAAACGCTCAGCGTTTGTTGATTTTTTGTTACATTTTAAAAGCCCTCTTGTAATTATTTTAATGGTTGCAGGTTTAATCTCAGGATTTTTAGGGGAACTTTCCAATACAATAATTATTTTTACAATTGTTATACTTAGTGTTATTTTAGATTTTTATCAGGAACATAAAGCTGAAAACGCAGCTGAAATGCTAAAAGAAGCTGTAACAACAACTGCCACTGTAGTACGCGGTGGCATTAAACAGGAAATCAAACTCCATGACGTTGTGCCCGGCGATATAATTTATCTCTCAGCAGGAGACATAACACCTGCGGACGCACGCGTAATCTCAGCTAAAGACCTTTTTATTAACCAATCCACTTTAACAGGCGAATCTTTTCCAGTAGAAAAAACCTCAATACTAATCACAAACAAAAACCCCTCAACTACCGAATGGACTAATTATCTTTTCATGGGAACCTCTGTTGTCAGCGGTACTGCTGTAGCTATAGTTGTTAAAACAGGCAGCGCCACTGAATATGGCAAAATCGCTCGAAAACTAACAGAAAAAGCACCCGAAACAGAATTCGAAAAAGGCATCAAACACTTCGGATACTTTATGATGCGCCTAACAATCCCACTAGTAATTATCGTCTTTTTAATCAACGCTCTACTACAACAAAACCTCCTACAATCCCTAATTTTCGCCGTAGCCCTTGCCGTTGGTTTAACACCAGAACTACTACCAATGATTGTAACAATAAACCTATCACGCGGGGCTATCGTCATGTCTAAAAAAGGCGTAATCGTCAAACGTTTAGCATCCATAGACAACTTTGGCAGCATGAATGTCTTATGCACCGATAAAACCGGCACACTCACAGAAAATAAAATAACCCTAGTTCTACACGTAAACCCCGAAGGTAACGACGACGACAAAGTCCTACTATACAGCTACCTCAACAGCTTCTACCAAACAGGACTAAAAAGTCCCATGGATGAAGCCATACTAGTCCACGAAAAAATCGATACCACTGACTATAAAAAAATTGACGAAGTCCCATTCGACTTTGTCAGAAGACGCGTAAGCGTAGTTGTAGAAAACAACCATCAAAGATACTTTATCAGCAAAGGCGCTCCAGAAGACATCCTTAAAGTCTCATCCTTCTGTGAATTAGCTAACATACACGTTGATTTAACCGATGAACTACGCCAAAAAGCCGAACAAAAATATTACGAACTAAGCGCTGAAGGCTTCCGAGTCTTAGGTGTAGCCTACAAAAAACTACGAGATGAAAAAGCGGTCTACTCCATTAACGACGAAAGTGACATGATCTTTATAGGATTTATGGCCTTCCTTGACCCACCCAAAGAGACCGCTAAAGAATCCATAAAACTACTAACCCAAGCCGGTATAGAACTAAAGATTCTAACAGGCGATAACGAACAAGTTACTCGAAAAACATGCGAATCACTCGGATTCGAAATAAAAGGAATTGCTCTAGGCAACGAAATAAGCCAAATGTCCGAAGAAACTCTATCCCGCATTGTCGAAGAAGACAACGTTTTTGCCCGAGTCACCCCAATCCAAAAAGAACGAATTATAGTCCTACTAAAAAGCAATGGACACGTAGTCGGCTTTATGGGCGATGGCATCAACGACTCACCATCCCTCAAATCCTGCGATGTAGGTATATCCGTTAATAACGCTGTAGACGTTGCAAAAGAATCAGCCGACATAATCCTTCTCAAAAACGACTTAACAGTCCTAGCCGAAGGTGTACTAGAAGGCCGAAAAACCTTTGGCAACACCATGAAATACATCATGATGAGCGTAAGCAGCAACTTTGGCAACATGTTTAGCTTCCTAGGAGCCTCCATAATTCTACCATTACTTGGCTTTGCCTTCCTACCTATGCTACCAATACAAATCCTCCTAAACAACCTACTCTACGACATCTCACAATCAGCAATCACAACAGATGATGTAGACTCCGAATACGTCGAAAAACCCAAACGATGGGACATAGGCTACATCAAAAGCTTCATGCTAACAATAGGTCCCGTAAGCTCTCTATTCGACTTTTTAACATTTTTCATAGTGATATTTCTATTCCTGCCTTACGTAGCCTCTGGACAACAAGAACCACTATTCCAAACAGCATGGTTTATAATGTCTATAGTAACACAAACAATCATAGTTTTTGTTATCCGTACTCGGCACTCACCATTTTGGAAAAGCAAACCAAACAAGTACCTAATCCTAAGTAGCATAGCAATACTGGCAGTAGCTGTGTTTATTCCCTTTACATCATTTGGTGAAACTTACTTCTACTTCTCCTTTGTGTCTTGGGAAATTGCTCTGAAATTATTTGCTGCACTCGCCGGTATAGTATTAGCCTATATCACACTTGCAGAAACAATCAAACGATGGTTCCATAAACACAATTCATACTATGTTGAACAAATATTAGTACCTAAAAAACGTGGCTTATACTTAAGCAGACGAGCCCGCCTAGTTCAAGACATCATCGCAGTAATTTGCTTACGTGTCGAAGATGAAATTTCTTTCGACTCCATAATGGATGATCTAAAAAAGAGCCTTAAATATCCAATCAACAACAATGAAGTAATCCAAAACATCAACCACCTACATCGAGCAGGACTAATATTTGTTGACTGGGAAACACGCATAATACAACGCCAAAACACAATAAACGACTACGTCACAGAATACGTATCAACACGAACCATATGGTCAATGGTTAACAAAGATTGGGCACGCATACACAAAACAATCCTTGAACGATACACTGAAGTTAACGAAGAACACGCAAAACTCCTCACTAAACAAAAAACAAAATAAAAAACGACAAACTATTAAAAACATTAAGCGATAAACAAGTTAAACCGATTTACTCTCATGGAAGTTGTCCACATTACTTTGTGGGAAACCCACTCTGTTCCTGAAACCAATAGTTCACATCTCAAAACAAGAGCTATTTAGTTTTTCCTCATATTAACAATATTCACATTACCATATATTTCTCTACAAACAAGCAAATCCATACAATCTTTAACATCTTACGTGACAACAGCAATCATACCTTTTGGCTCTTCAACAGAGCTACATAGCCATCTAACTTATGACCTACCCTATCATTCGGGCGATGGCTCAGTTGTTTAGCAGTTCAGGTTAAGTCCAGACTTTTAACGGCCGAGTTGACCAAGTAGAGTTCGGACTAATCAGTAAAAAGAACTATGGGTAGCCATTTTCATAAACTCTTTATTTTCTTATTTTTTTCTTTTCTATTTTAGCTAATTGTAAATCAATTTGCACTAATTTTTCCTGCATACTTTTAATAATGCTCTCAATACGTAACCGTTTACTTTCAAGCACGTTTTTTGTATCTTTAGGCTTACATGTATTTTCCTCAAGAAACAATGCAAAAGGTGGTTTAGGAAATTGAATACTACTAACCGGTATATCTAACACATTTTTCATGTACTCTTTCAACAAATCCATAATAGTATTAAATAGACGATTCTCTTTCACTAACGTATACTCAAGAATCTTCTTACCATCAGATGTGATAGAATAAATTTTTTTCTTCCTCTTAGCATCACAATCCCACTCACCTCTAATATACTCCGAACGCTCAAGATTCTGCAAAATAGGATAAATCCCGCCCGCAGTCGGTTTCCAAAAACCATTAGTTCTCTCCTCCAACTCCTTCATTATCTCGTAACCATAATTCGGCTTCTTATCCAACAAAATCAACACTGCAATACGAATATACCCCTTCTGCGTTTCTTTCACCCAACCAGACGCTCTCTCTTCCACATGCATCTCTATCACCTACCATAAAGATACAACTAGCAATATTTGTATCTTACACAAAAACAAGCTTATACGACTAACACAAACACTAACCAATACACCAATTGTATCATCAACAACAGTAAAACAACCTGTAAACACTATTAATCTTATAATACCCACAACGTTTAACAAACATGTAACAAAAAATACCATATAGGTATTAACAATATCACGCACAACGTGCAATTTTGACCTCTATTGTCTTCGTGTTTTATCAGCTTCTTTTTGCATGCTAAGTAGTTGACTAGCAATACTCATCAACAAAACAATAGTAAAAGACAAAACAATAAGTCCAACCTTTAAAGATAAAGATATATCCAAATAAAAAAGTGCAATTATTGTTACAAACATTAACCCTAAAACTAGTACCTCTTGAACAGCTCCAAGTTTCCTCAATGAACCACCAAAACTCAACATCTTCACCTTTTAGATACTTATTACCTTCTACATCCAGATATTTAATGTTTACAACACTTAGTCTTTTCTGTCTTTTGGGTAAACTTCATTTTAGGCGAGTATTACCTGCGTAAACAATAACTTACTTGAAAATTACTACGTAACCGTATTGAAAACTATTATTGATGAGTTTTTTTAGGTCAAGTTGAATTGCAGTTTGTGTTTGATCAGGATTTTTGGACAGTCCTAAATTAAGTTGGCGGGTAGTTTTCTTTTGAAGAACCAAAAATTTATGACCAAACCAACAACAACCTCACTAAAATATTTTATGACACAATCAAAAATAGCTGCAAATTACCGCCAAAAACATAATGTAGGTGAACTTGGAGTTACGGGCGGTGCGTTGAATTAAGTTGTTGAACTGGTGTGCATTCTGTAAGGTGTGCTGATGTATTTTGTGGTGTGTGTTTTATGGTTTTTTCTGTTTGTGGTTGTTGCTTGTTGTAGTTTCGGAGTTGGTTTGTGTCTATATTTTGCTGTTTCATATGTTGTTATTGTTTTAATGGTGTGAGGTTATAGTAAGCTTTTATACATATGATTGTGACATCTTACATCAGAGAGCGTTGTTAAGTGAGGTTAAAGGACTGAATTGCCGTACATCAAAAGAATTGAATTAAAAGGCTTCAAGTCTTTTGGGCCGCAAACGGTAAAGGTGAATCTGGAAAAGGGGTTCACGGCATTTACTGGTCCAAATGGTAGCGGTAAAACCAATATCATGGATGCTCTTTTGTTCTCGCTTGGAGAGTTAAGTACCCGTAGAATGAGAGCTGATAATGCTTCACGGCTAATTTTTCACGGTTCCGAAAAAGGCGGCTTAGAAAAATCTAAAATGGCAAAAGTAATTGTTCAATTTGACAATTCCGATGGTTTAATGCCCGTAGATACATCTACAGTTACAATTTCAAGAGAAGTTTATCGTAGTGGACAAAGTGTTTACAGACTGAACGGTCGTAGAATGAGTCGTACACACGTTATTGAAACCCTTTCAATGGCTGCTATTAGTAGCATGAGTCAAAATATTATTCCTCAAGGTCAAATCACTCGGTTAACTGAAGTTAGTCCTGCAGACCGTCGAAAAATCATAGAAGAACTCATTGGTATAGGTCAGTATGATGCTGAGAAGGCTGAGGCAGAGGAAAAGTTGCGTTCTGCTGATATTAGTATACGTACTGCGATGGGTCGGATTGATGAGGTGCAAAAACGTCTTGATGACTTAGAACGTGAACGTAACCAGCTTTCACGTTATATTTTTATCCAAGAGGAAACCAAAAAATCTCACGTGATAAAAATTTCAAGCGAATTAATGCAGTTAAATAAGCATCTTGCTGAGTACATTGTTAACCTTGGAAAAGCGCAGTCTAATGTTGATAAACTTAGAGGTCAGCGTGATCTTCATAGAAATAGGCGTTATGAAATTGAAAGTGAATACCGCAAACTTAGTGGAGAAACTCTTGACGAAAGTAGTAGTAGAGTTCTAAAAGTTCAATTTGATATTGGTGAACTGAAATCTCGTTTAACAGAAGTAACCACTCGTATTAGTTCCAGTGAATCCAGTCTCGATAGCTTAACACGAGTTGCGCAAAATAATCAGGAAAGCCATGACTCTATACAAAATGATATTAGAGCTAATCGTTTGAGAATTCGTACTGCTAACATAGAATATGAAAAGCTTAAAAAACAGGTTGCAGAAAAAGAGGCTCTGTATGAGGCATTAACTAAGGAGTCTGCTCAGCTTTGGGAGGGTCTTGGTGATAACAATCAAAAAGTTCGTGGTGTAGAAGTACATATTGAAAATCACACTAAACGATTGACTTATCTTCGTTCTGAATACACCAAAGACAAATCTGCGATGCGAATTTGTGTTGGGCGTCACAAAAATCTTACTGTGCGAAAAGAAAAGTTTCTCGTTAACCTTGCTGAATTGGAAAAGTCTCTTGTTGAGCTCGAGCAAGTTCAACGAGATCAAAAGGCTCAGATAAAAACTCTCGAGGGTACGATTAATCGTAAGTTTGGTCAAAAAGAGCTGGTCCAAAAAGAAATTGCTGATGCTGAACGTATTGCACGTTCTGCTAAAGATGCTGTGATAGAATTTGCTACTCAAAAAGATCTTGCTGCAACTATTGCTCAAGAAGAAAAAGCTTTACGCAGTATTGAGGAAATGGGTGATGTTGGAGCAATTAACGGTATTTGTGGACGCCTTCGGAATTTAATCAAAGTTGACAAGAACTATAAAAAAGCTGTTGAAGCGTCTGCTATTGGCTGGCTTGATGCGTTAGTAGTAAAGGATGTTGATGCCGCTTTTATGTGTGCTGAGACTCTTCGACGTATGAAATTGGGCAGAATTAAAATTATACCATTACAGGGTGCTATACCTAAGAAAACAAAAATTGCACCAATACGCGAAGGCGTAGTTGGCCAACTTTTAACGTTTCTCAAATATGACAAAAAATTCGAGTTTGCAGTTGATTATGTTTTTGGTGATACTGTTGTTGTGTCAAATGACAAAACAGGCTTTACTCTTTCAAATGACGGTTATCGTTCTGTAACAGTTAACGGTGACCTGTACGAATCTGGTGCTTTCGAAAGTGGGTTTTATCGCGCACCTATTGATTTTTCCACAATTATACCCAGCGAAAACGCCCTGAAAAGTCTAGATGATGCCGTAAAAGCACTTCAGACACATCTAGCACAGAGAGGATCAGACATAGGTGGCATTGATGAAGAAATTGAGTACGCTAAACTCGAAATGACACGTCTTAATGAATTCATCATTACATTAGACAGGGAAGTTGTTAGAATTAAACGAACCATTAAACGAACCCAACTCAACGTTCGATACACAGAAAAGTATGGCGGAAAAATAGAACGTGAAATTGCTGCCTACAAAGGCCGTATGAGTCTATACATGTCTGAACGTAACATGATTAAAAAAGCACTACAAAAAAGTCATATTGAACTTGCAGAACTACGTAAAAAAACTGATGTGAGCCACATTCAAAATCTTGAAACCCAACGAGGAGCAATCGATGAAGAAGCCTCTACTCTGAGACAAAAATTAGGTGAGTTACAAACTGAGCTTTCTACATGTCAATCCCAGTTTGAAACTGTTTTGCGCGTAGGCTATCAAAACATCAAAATACAAATATCCAAAGTTGGTCAACAACAAAGAAAACTTGAAAAAGAACTCGCTGAAGCCATACAACAACGAGACACTTTAAAGAAAGAAATTGATGAATTAGAGAAAAATCGAAACGAACTCTCAAACACCGTTTTATCTGCCCGCCAAGAATCCAAAAAATTTACCATACAAATGGACGACATTGACAGTGAACTAAAACACCTAGATGACGAGTATGATCAAGCAACTAACCTTCTTAACCAATTAAACCTAACAATTCAAACAAACAATTTACGCCAAAAAACCCTGCAAGATCAACTAAACCAATACGGCTTTGAACAAACATTAGAAGTTAACCAAAAACAAGTCGAAAACGCAGACACAACCATACGTATGATGCAATTCGAACTTGAACGCATAGGAGCCGTCAACCAACTCGCCATAACCCACTACGATGACCAAATTAGCCGATACCGAGAACTATCAATACGTCTAAATGAATTAGAACGTGAAAAGCAAGCAATCGTAGCCTTTATGGATGAAATCGAAGCAAAAAAACGCAAAATATTCATGACGGCATTTGACAAAATCAACACAAGTCTCAAAGAGTACTTCGACAAACTAACCGGAGGCGGAACCGCTACACTAAAACTAGAAAACCCTGATGAACCCTTTGCCGGCGGAATAGACATGATAGTCCAATTCCCAAATAAACCCGCAATTGTAGTAAGTGGTGCAAGCGGTGGTGAGCGATCATGCTCTGCAGTAGCCTTCATTTTCAGCCTCAGAGAATTTTCTCCCGCATCCTTCTACATCCTAGACGAAGCAGATGCACACCTAGATGCTTTCCATACAACTAAACTTGCTGACCTACTCCGCGAAGAAGCAAACAAAACACAATTCATAGTTATCAGTCTGCGTCCCGAGATGGTAAATAAAGCCCAAAAAGTCTACGGTGTCTACGAACGTAACGGCATCTCAAATGTGGTAACAGCCAAATTCCCGCCTGAAGCACCAATAAAAGGAGAATTATCACGATAATGTCATCCACAACAACACCACAAACAACACCAACACGCAAACCCTTCTATCTGCGTCCACCATGGAATATACTCTTTGAACTGGGCAAACTCGAAAAACTTGGCACTCCATGGAGCGTTAACATCGCATATCTACTGCGCTCCTTCCTTACTGAAATGGACCACACCGGCAAAGTAGACTTTCGCGCCTCGGGTGTAGCGCTAGACTCATCAGCGTTAATATATCTTATGAAATCCAAACTTCTTCTAACACTAAACGATCCACCTGCCCCTGCAACACAAAAACTCCCACCGGACTTTGTACCACCACCACTATTTCTACCACTCCGCCACGAATTAACTTCAACAACTATACAACACCTTATCGAAGTCTTAGATGAAGTTCTAAGAGGAGAAAAACTCTCCAGAATAGACCGTATGGCAGTCCAAACACCAGTTCTACCCGCTGTATCGGACTTGTTACCACAATTTGATAGATTTATGGCTGAACTGGAGAGTCAAGTTGATCAACTTTATGATTTATTAGTTGAAAAAGTACATGGTCAAGGTATCATTGATTTTTCAACACTAACTAAAGGCGTAACGCGTATAGAAGCCTTAAGAATGTTTATTTACTTACTTTTTCTCGCACAAGACGGGTTAGTAAGTTTATGGCAACATGAAGAAACAGACGAATTATATATTGCAGTGGGGAATTTGAAACTTGGAAAAGTCAAACAGTCAATCAAGTGAAACTCAAGAAGTAACTAAACAACAAGTATCGCTCCAATCTGCAGGGACAGATCAACAATCGGGTATTACGGATCAACCAGCGTCAATTGGTACACAAGCTGAAAATATCTCTAAGCCAGCTAATTTGTCACAATCTGACGAAGATGATGCGGAAGATAAAGAGACTACGGGTGTTCAAGCTGCTGAAAAACTAAACCGCAATTTGGCTCTTATTGAAGCAGCTTTGTATGTAGCGGGTCGTCCTTTGGATATAAATGAGTTGTGCCAAGTCGTTAATAGTCGTTCTAAAAAGAAAGTGAAAAAGCATGTTGAAGCTGTTATGCAGGATTATGTTGTAAGAAATTCTCCGTTGGAAGTTTTGGCATTGAAGGATGAACGTTATGTGTTGCAGGTTAAGGCTGAATTTACTCCACTTATTAAAAAATTGGTTAATCGTCCTTTGCTTTCGTCTGGTCCGCTTAAGACTTTATCTTATATAGCGTTTAGGCAACCTGTTACGCAGAAGCGTGTTGTTGAAGTTCGGGGGCAACATGCTTATGGCCATGTAAAATTGTTAAAGGATATGGGTTTAATTGTGTCAGAGCGTTTAGGTCGCTCTATGGGACTTAAAACTACTGATTATTTTGCGGATTATTTTGGATTAACACAAGATACCTCTACTATGAAACGTGAGTTGAGACGTGTTTTCGGTGATGTTTCAAAGGAAGCAGGGCAACCTTAATGGATATGTTTATATGGAAATTAACTGATAGAAACTACGCGAATTAAAAGGAATGTAGAATAATGTCTACTCATAGCAGTTTACGTAAAAGAAAACTAACAGGCGGTAAAAAACGTGTTTATCGTACCAAAAAGAAGTACGAGGCAGCAGGTTACCCTGCTGAAACAGTTCTAGGTGAACCAAAGCGAAAGAGCACACGAGGTTTAGGCGGTAACATAAGAGTTAAAGCTTTGACCGACAAATTTGCCTCTGTAACTGACAAAAGAACTGGTCAAACACAAAAAGTAGAAATTGTCCGTGTAATTAAAAACGGCGCAAATGTTGACTATAACCGCAGAGGTGTCATTACTAAAGGTACTGAAATTGACACAACACTTGGTCACGCAAAAGTAACCAGCAGACCCGGTGCTGACGGAGTTATAAATGCTGTATTGATTGCTGGAAAAGAAAAATCGTAACAAAAATAAAAATATTTTTATTTTTATTTGTTTGCCTGTTTTCTATAATTGTGTGTTTGTTTTTGTTGTTCTATTTGTTGTTGAATTTTTATTTTTGAAAGCTGGTCTGATAGCTTTAAAATGATTTGGTTTTTTGGTCCGTCTTTTTCTACAGTAAGCATACCCATTTTTATCCAAGGCGTTTTAGGATAACCTGCGGTTGGGTTGATATTATTTTGAAATTCGAGTTTATCTGCAGCTTCTTTAAGTTCTATGATCTTGGGGTTGATAACTGCCTTGTTTTTTGGAACGCGTCTGCCTTCACTTTTGCTTTTTGTTGCATCGAAATAAACTGGCCAAATTATTGCATTGTTAGATTTTCGCATTTTGCTTTTTCTCCTTATTTGTGTGCGTAGTAAGCTATTATTTTCTGGTTCACTTTATCTATATGTATAAATCCAAACCGTTCAAACTGTATATTCATGTCTGACTTTAATTTTTTGCTTTCACTCTCAGCGAAACCTGTTATTGTTTGGGCGTTTTGTAACACGATATCACAGTGAATTTCTGTGTCTTTTGATATCCATTGGATGAGCTGTGCTTTGATTTTTTTAGCATTTTCGTAGGATTCGCTTGAATATTTGGCTTCAATAGATAATATTTTTGGTTCAATTGCATCTATTGTTGTTTGTTGGTTAATTTTTGTGATTTCTATGTTGAATAGTTCCATGAGTCTGACTATTTTGTTTTGTTCCATGGCGGTTGCGTCTTTTTTAGAAATCCAAAAATTTGCTGACGCATCTTCTTTGTTTGGCGTAATTGTGTATTCTCTAAACCCGTTTTCTGGTTTTTCAGGGTGTAGAGTTAGTTTTGCTGTGAACCCTTTAGGTAGTGCGTTGACTTTAAGTTCAATTGGATCTAAAACGAAAAAGTATCTGTTACTGGTTACATCCAAGATTTTGCGGTTGTGTGCATACAGGTTTTCCCAGCTTAATGTGACATCGTTGGCTTTTGTTCCTACGTCTATAATCATTTTTTTTATGGCTTCAGGGGTAATTCCACGTTTACATAAAGCGGCAAAAGTGCCCAGTCGTGGGTCATCATATCCTGTGTATGTACCCTCTTTTATGCCTGTCATGATTTTGGATTTGCTTAAGAAAGCATCTGTGATTTTAAGTCTACCATAATGGATTGCTTCTGGATATTCCCATCCAAGTGCTTGATACATGTATTTTTGTCGTATCATGTTAGTATAGTGTTCTTTTCCTCGGATAACGTGAGTCATACCCATTAGGTGATCGTCTATTCCTGCTGCTAAATTGTAAAGTGGCCAAAGAGTATATTTGCTACCTACGCGGGGGTGTGGATGTTTTTTTGTGTCGATGATGCGTAGTGCTGGCCAATCTCGAACTGCTGGGTTGGGGTGGTCTAATTCTGTTTTTATGCGGACTACTGTTTGGCCTTCTTTGTATTGATTATTTAACATTTTATGCCAACGATCCAGTTGTTCTGTTGAGGTCAAGTTGCGGCATGGGCATGCTTTTCTTGATAAGGCTATTTTGTGAAAAACGTCTTGTTTACATTCGCAAACATACGCTGCGCCTAGTTCCACGAGTTTTTCTACATGTTCGTAGTAAATTTGTAGCCGATCGCTTTGAATGTATTCTTCATCTATTTGTACACCTAACCACTTGAGGTCTTTGCGTATATTTTCATAAAATTCTAGAGCAGGTTTTTTTATTTTAGGGTCTGTATCTTCAAAACGGAGAATAAATTTGCCTTTATAAATGCGTGCATATTCATGGCTGAGTACAATTGCTCTGGCACTGCCTAAATGTAATACACAGTCAGGATTAGGTGAGAACCTTGTAACGATTTGTTTGTATTTATCTACGTTAGGTAGTGCGGAAAGTTTTTTTTCTTCAGGTTTTTCTTTTTTCTGCGTTTCAGGCCAATTCTGCGCTACAATAGCTTTCTGCTCTGCTAATGAGTAACTATTAACCTCATTAACTATACTGTTAATTATGGTTGAAAACTCTTTAACACATGATCGCAGGTCTTGTCTTTCTCCTATAATTTTTCCAACCATTGCACTTGCTTGTGCTTTGCCGTCATGTGAAACTGCGTTAAGCAATGCTGCTTTCTTTATTAGCTCTCTAAGAGCTTTGTCTTGTTCAAGTGCCAAATCTTTTACGCTCACTAAAATATTACATATTGCGTTTAATCAAGAATTCGGCGAAAGCTCTTAGTTTTTCCTTAGACTCAGGTGTAGGCAGTAACTGTTCTACTTCGTTCCAACTGTCCGCTACGATTTTTTCTGCTGTTTGTGCTGTGTGTTCTATGGCATGATATTTTTGCATGAGCGCAATTGCTTCGTCACGTAGTTTTTGATCACTTGTATGCATATTAAGAATTTCAATAAGACGCTTTCTATCAGTTTCACTTGCATTTTTAAGCGTGTATATAACCATTAAAGTTCGTTTGCCCTCTGTAATATCCTGACCCACACCGCCCTTCTTTTTAGCGAATTCTTGACCTGTCAAATCTAAAATATCATCTTGCATTTGAAATGCAACACCTATACTTTCAGCAAATCGTCCTAGTTTGTTAACAAGTGTTTTTTCTGCGCCTGAATACACTGCTGCCATTTTTGCTGCCATACGTGCCAAAGTGCCTGTTTTGTACGCGCACATTTGCAAATAATCTTCTTCAGTTATGTTATCAGCGTTTGCTAAACCACGATGCCACGCAATATCCATAGCTTGGCCCATGCTTAGGTTAATCATTTCCTGAACATAAACCTCATAAATACCGCAGAGTGCCTTTGCTGGTAACTTAATTTCTTTAGTCATCAAAGCTAATAAAGGCATATAATACATAGCATTGCCAACATTAACAGAAATATCTAACCCATACAGTTTATATGTACACGGTTTTCCACGTCGCAACTCAGAAGAGTCTTCAATGTCATCAATAACCAAAGTACCATTATGGATGACTTCAGGTATAATTGCAAAATCTATACAATGTCCTTCATTTTTTCCTAACGTTTCACAGATAAGCAAAAACAAAGCTGGACGCCAACGTTTTCCGCCCCTATCTAGTATATCCCACGTTGGGTCTGCTATGGCTTTGTCTATTGTTTCTAAATTATAACTATAAGCAGGTGGTGTAACTTGAAAAAGAACAGAGTCTTTAGAAAAGTTGCGTGGAAGATATTTCTCAATAGTTTTATCAAATAGTAATGCTTTTTCTTCAATAAACTTTGCAACATTCAATTGTTAACTACTCCTCTGTGTGCATATTTTTCTATATTAAACCCTCTTGTTTTTAGCCACTCAGCAGTTTTACTACAGATAATTACAGGAACCATAGATAAACTATCAATATTTTTAGCACCAACAAGAAACATAACATTCCTCAACTCGTCAATTAACCCTGTAAGAAACTGTTCTGTTTCTCTACTGCCTACAACAGCTGTCTCCAAAACAGGCTGAATTATACCTGCCAAACTAGCGCCTAAAACTAACGTTTTTGCAATATCTGTCCCAGTACGAACTCCACCTGAAGCAATTACTGGTAGCTTTACAGACTGCACTACCTCAATGGTACTCACAACGGTTGGAATACCCCAATCCCAAAATGCTTCGCCCAACTTTTTTTCACCACGGAAATATTCTACAGCAGCAAAGCTAGTTCCACCTACTCCACCAACATCAATAGCTCTCACCCCTGCCTCTTTAAGGGTTATAGCATCTTCAGATGAAATACCTGCTCCTGTCTCCTTAACAATCACCGGTTTATCTATTTCACCTGCAACTTCACAAATTTTTGCTAAAACACCTTTAAAATTAGTTTGTCCTTCTGGTTGAACAGCTTCCTGTAACGCATTAAGATGAATTGCAACTGCATCAGCATCTATCATTTCAATAACCTTTCGAATTTCTTCTATACCATAACCACGGACAAGTTGAACTCCTCCTAGATTAGCAATTAGAAAAGCATTGGGTGCAGCTTTACGGGCAATAGCATAAGTTTTTTCAAGAGCATGATTTTCAACGGCAGCTCTTTGGCTTCCCAAACCCATACCTAACCCCAGTTTCTCGACCGCTTTTGCAATGTTCTGATTAATTTTAGTAGCTTCTTCTGTGCCA
>JAITMO010000098.1 GCA_031277345.1 Candidatus Bathycorpusculum soli | reverse complement strand
GTTTCGTTAGACTTTAAATTTTCATGCAATTTTTGTTCAACAAAAATCATTACATACACATGTTTATACATATATGCTTGATAAAAAACCTAAAAAAACTCACAAGCTGAACACATACAAAATTTTTAGCTGTTACATGGTAGGTAAAGTTAAAAGTTGTTGATTATTTAGAAAGGTGAAATCGTCTAAGTGAAACAGGTGGCTATTGCAGTTGCAGTCAGAGCAACCAAAGTTGGGTATTGGTTTGTTGTGTTTTGTTATTATTTGTGCGGTGTGACATTCGCGTGTTTTGTCTCCAGTTAAGTAGTAAACTTGTATTATTTCTACAGAGGCATTGGCTAATAGGTAGTCTATGTGCCAGAATAGATGTTTTTCTTTGCGTAGATGTCGCTTAATGCGAGATTCAATACTGTTTTGTGCAGAGCCTACGTAAGCATACATGCCAGCTGAAAAGGTAATTGTGTCTAAAGCACCAATTTTGAGACGTAACGTCTTGTCAATTTTTATTATAAGTATGTAGATGCCTCTCACGGTGTTCACTTAAGCTGTGAGTAAGGTTGTTATTGTTTGTGTTTGAACGTATTTTTGGGCTTTTTCTTTTAGTTGTTGGTCTTTGGTTACAAGTTGGACATTGTTTTGCTTGGCGAAATAGATATAGCTTGAATCATAAAATGAGAGGTTTTCAGTTTTTGCTATTTCCATTATTTGTTGAAAAGATGCATTTTGGTTGAGGATTTTTTCTGTTCTTGCCAGGATGATTTGAGTGACTTTTTCTAATGTTTTTATTTCTTGGGAGGTTAAGAATTTAGTGAGACGGTTTTCTTTTAGGAGTGAGTTGCCTATCTCGTAAACAGTTAGGTCAAGTATTAGTAAATTTTGGAGTTGTTGAAATGTGGTTTGTACAGTTGCTTTTTTTATTAAAAATATGAATGCGCTTGCGTCGAATAGATATTGTTTCATTTTGGGTCTCTTGAGTCGGAGATTGTGGTCATGATTTCTGCATCGGGGATTTTTTCAAGTACTAATTTCATTTCGTTTATAGCATCAGATAATTCGACATTTTCGAGTTTGCGAATCTCGTCTTCTAGTGCTATGCGAACTGTTTCGCTGATGTTGATTTTGTGTTGTCGGATTTTGTCTTTTAGGGTTTTTTCCACTCGGACAGTAATAATTTCTGACATACAAAATATGTATTACATTTATGCATATAAGAATAACGCTATACAATATCAGTAATACAAAAAAATCGTCAAAAACCAAAAAATGGAGACACTTGCTCGAAAATATAAGCAGAAGACATAAAATAGGTTAAAGGTGCTATTTTGTAGTGGCAGATATAGATGTTTGTTTTGTTGATTTAGTGTAAATTTCAAGTTTTACTTGAGGAGTGTTTGTTTGGTTTAGAAATTTTGACAACGTGTTAGCCCATTGTGGTTTGGCGTTTGCGGTGTAACCGACTGTTTGAGATATCCCACGCCATAGAAGCGCTTTGTCGTAGTCTTTTGCATCTTGGGGCATGAATTCAAATATAGATCGGCTGGCAATGATGACGATTTTTTTCTTCATACGACTTATAGCGACGTTTATGCGGTTAAGATTTAGCAGGAAGTCGCTTTCGCCTCTAATATAGTCAGGATCGCTTACTGTGGAGCTAATGATAATAAAGTCTGCTTCGCCTCCTTGGTAGCGTTCGACTGTGTCTACACGGGTTTCGCTGTAGCCGTCTGCGAGCAGATTTTTGAGCAGGCCTTTTTGAGCATTGTGGGGTGTGATTACGCCAACTGTTTCGGCGGGTACACTACGTACTATTTCGTTGACAATTAGGGCTTCTGTTGTGTTAGATTGGAAGCTTTCTGCTTCGTCATGTATGATGAGTACAAACACGTTTTCGGGGTCAAGCGCTACGTTTAGACCATCAGTTTTAGGTTCTGTATAAGGTAGTGTTTCTTCTTGGTCTGAGTGGAAATCTATTTTGTCTTTTTCGTAAACCCATTCTTTGAGAAATTCTGCAACAATTGAGTGGCATCTGTGGCTTTCTCGCAGGCGTTCTGTAGGAATATTTACAGGGTTGTTGCATTTTATTCGTTCAAGTCCTAGGTCTTCGTTGCGTAGTAAGCGTAGGAAGTCCATGGCTGAGAGAAATGAAGCTGTTTCTTCGAGTGTTCTGCGGTCTTCTTTTTCCCAGTTGTGAGATACAATTGGAGGTAGCTGTCGGTGGTCGCCTGCTATTATAATTTGACTATTTTTTGTCAGAAAACTACCAGATAATATGAGCTCAGGTAGTCGCATCATGCTTGCTTCGTCAACTACTAGAAGATCAAAAATGTTTTCGTTCCATGGGGGCTCGTTATCTCCGATTTTTTTCATAAAACCATATAGACTGGGAGGGGTTATGCATAAAATCAAAGGATTGAATATAGACGAGTTTGGTGGTAGAGTTGTTTGGTTTAGTAAAAGTCTGGATAGTTCGTCTACAGTGTTTTTGTCTTCGTTATAGTTGATATATGTGACGCCGGGTATAGATTTGACTGATGTTGTGTTGCTACTTAGCGCTCGGAAAATTTGTAAATTTTTAAGGTCTTTACCAATGTCTGTTTTTATGTATTCTTGCCAGCAACGGACTAGTTTTATGGCGAATTCTTGTATTGCTTTGTGTGTTGGTGCAACCATGAGTACGCGACATTTTGAACTACAGCTATGAGCAGCTATGTGTGCTAAAACGGCTAGTTGTAATGTTTCGGTTTTACCAGTGCCTGGTGGGCCTTGGAGCATAACTATGGGTTCTTTGCTAAAAATGTGGTCAACAAAACGAGTTTGTTCAGTGTTTGGGTAGATGTGTCGAGTTGTCGTCCAGTTCAGAAAGTTTGTAGCGCCAGTTGGGGGTAGTGCGGTGTGTGAGGAGTTGAAGGTTTTTCCTGTTAGGTAATCTGATAAAAGGAGGTATAGTGGGTTATTGTCTGCATAGTCGAGGCATTTTGCAGCTCTATCAGACATTATGTCGTCGGTTAGTTCGTCAAGAATGTAGTATCGGTCTTTTTCGAATAGTTGCATATATTTGGATTTAGCTTTGTCTGGGTCAGTTGTTGGTAGGTTGTGCCAAGCACTATATTTGCTGCCTTTGCTTGTGGGCCAGGTGACTATTTTTATGGTGATTTCAAGTTTTTGTATATCAACTTTGTCGACGATTGCGCGGGCGGATTTTTCGATTTCAGATGGAGCGTGTTTTTGGGTTTCTTCGAATTGGCCATTTGTATTTTTTGTGAGTTCTGTTACAACCATCCAGTCGCCTGAGCTGGAGTCGTCAGAGCCTTTAACTCTACAAGCGTTAGAGATGCATTCGGTTTTTGGCAAGCCTATGCCTTCGTAGATGAGTTTACCTTGTACTGTGAATGTTTGTTCGGATTCAAAGATGTTGGTGCATTGGAAAATTAGCGATCTACCGGATGCAACTCGTTGGTAGGGGAGGGAAGAGTAGTGTTGATACATTTCTTGGCGTTTTGAGAAGTGTTCTAGGTCAAGGAATTCTCGACAGCTGCGTTCAAGTGTTGATGGTCCCAGAGTGAATTCGGCTATTGTTGGAATATCTATGGGTTTTTTGCCTAGTCGGCGGTTTCGTATGTTTAGTGATCTTTCTATGTGTTCAAGGGCTATGCAGAGCTTTTGTCCCATAAGGTTGAGTTCTTCATCGGTGATGCGTCGGGTTTTTTGGGGGTAGTCACACCATTTGCGTTTTTCTATTAAAATTTTAGCTTTACCTTTTTCTTGTCGGTCGTCAAGCTTGTCTTTTGCTCCCCAGATGTATTCGACAGGTAGTTGGTTGCTAAAACGGGCTCGTGCTGGGTAGTATCCATCTTTTTGCGTTATTTCGTCTCGCAGAAATGCTATAGAGTTGTCTGGGTTTCTGTTGAAGGGTAGAGAGTAATTGAATAGTCCATCGCGAAAGACTATGCTAAGGTCTACTGTGGTGTTGTCTTTTCGTTTTGCGATCCAGTTTTTGCGATCGAAGAAGGATATTTGTTCAAGTATTGGTAGTAGTCCAGTGCTGTGGAATTTTAGGGCTTTTCTGTGTTGGACTTCATCTTGGAGTATTGAAAACATGGGTTGGTCGATTGCTTGTCGTAGTCCTAGAAGGTCTCGGACTGCTTGGGCGCTGATTATAGAGGGGTGACGACATACGGCTTTCATTAGGACATCGCGTTCTTGGCGGGTAAAGAAGTATAGATGTATAGATGCTTGGTTTGAGTTGCTAGTTTGGTTTGCAACTTTTTGAATGGCTGTTGTTAGTTCTTTAAAAAATGTTTCAAGTAGGTTTTTTTCTTGGTTTAAGCATTCTTTTGGGTCGTCAGGTAGAGAGTGAACAACTTGTGAGACACTTGGAGGTTCGCTACGGTATCGAGTGCAGTTTATTCGGGCACTGATTATGGAGATTATGTCAAGCATGTAATCCCATTCGATGAAGAGGTAAATACGGATCATACTGTCAGGGGTAGTGGTTAATGTTGTGGTGGAGTCTGTTAGAGATTGTGTGTCTTCGGGGAGGCTTCCGTATCCTGTGCTGGTTAGCCATGGCATCCACCTGTTTTTGCTTGCATAACGGCTATTTGGACGAATGCCACTTAGCATGTATTGAGCTCGGATAATTAGTTTGTCTATTTTAGAGCTAATAATTGTATTGGTAGATAATTCGTGTACTTTTTTAGGATCATTTGCTGGAAGGTTTTTAAAATCATAAGGTCGCAGGTTATAGGTGTCAAGGACTGGTTTTAGTTTTGCCAAGTCTTCAAGTTTGAAAATGCCGTGTTGCCTTAGGGCTTTTTGTTCGCCTCTGCTTAGGTTAAGGAGTGCTATATTTTCGGTCTCTACGGCGCACACAATGCAGCATTCGTTAAAACCACAGGGGTCACAGCGTATGCATAATTGAAATTCTACTTGGTCTAATGAGGTTTGGTGAATACGGTTTAATTCGCCATTTTGCGCGAGTAATCGTTCAACATCTTGGATTAGAGGGCCTAGTTTAAATTTTGGCAGGTTTTGGGGGTAGAGATTTTCAAGGATTGTTTCGCGATTAATTACACCACCTTCAATTTCAACCTTAGATATTAAATTGCCAAGTGTTTGTGTAAGTAGCAGGGCATATATAGCTACTTGAATTCTATGTGTGGTTTGTTCTTTCCAGGATGCTTTGAGTTCAAAAATTCTCACAGTTACTTTACCATTTTTAGGTGGCCAAATTGTAATTAAATCGGCTATGCCTTTTACATTCCACACTCCAATGAATCCTTTCATGGGTACTTGATATAGAAGTATAGGAGTGTTGTCAGTTTTTTCTTCCATAGATAGTAATAGTTGTGTTTCAATAATTTTTCGTAGTTCATTTAGTGATGTGGCAGCTTTTTCCCAGCCATGTTGATAGGGATCGTATTTGGTAAAATCATAGTACTGGAGCGCTTTTTCTTTTAGTTCAGAGATTTTTTTTTCTTCGAATAATTTACCTGTACCATACAGTAAGGGACTAATAGGTTTGAAGGCTTCTGGCCATTTTCGTTTTTTTAACTCTTTACCTTCAAATTTTAATTTGAAAAAACGGGGGCAACAATTAAAACGGATATATTCAGCTATACCTGATGCCGTTAGAGAGCCATCGCTTTGGTCTTTAGCCTCTTCATCAGAGTAAAAAGAATCTGAATTTACATCATCATTGTTATTGTTGCTCAAATTTATTGCCTCTTTAGAGATGTGGTAGATTTGTTTTTAACTAATATGTCATTATTGTATATAGCAATAGTTTAAATCAAAAACGCAAAAATCAAACAAACCATATCACCATATAGCAATAAAGTAGACAGGAATAAGAATAATGTCAAAATCAGCTAAATCTATAAAGCAATTAACTTTTAACAGTCTCCCCACTACAACTGCAAAACAACAAAACCCTAAAACAAAGTCTACAACAATTCAAAAACGTATTCATATAACCCAAATGACAACTACGACAAAAATTGATGAGTTAAGTCTTAAAATCAGTTTTAAACTTGAGCCATCATACAAAGTATTTTCCAAAATTAAAGCTAACCTGCTCTTTGAAAACACACTTATCAACACATTACTTATACAGATACCTCAAGGTCCATTAGGAACAAACAATTTAGAATACAACTGGACACTATACACAAGAGACATAGCAGAAGGAACATGTCAATTAAAAAGGTTGAACTGTGTGAAATTTGGTCTTCAGACGAAAAGTTATGCCAAACAACACAGGAAATAACCGTAAAGTATGTACCTCAAACACGACAATCACGTCTAATTAAAATTCCATTTGTAAAAAGTATTACAGGCACAGAATTTGCAATTATTTCAGACCAAGAAAAACAGTTATACACAGATATAGAAAAAACAGTCAAAAAAGAACAGTTCAGTCAACGAAATAAATAACAACATCCTACTTTACCAATATTTGCTGTATTATATGTATTGAATTTAGGCGTGGTATTTTGTGTTACGTACTGCATTATGATTGGCTGAATGATTTAATGGTGGTGGTTGAAATAAGTGTATACAGCTCTTTCAGGGTCTTGTATACTTTTTTTTATGTGTATGCCCTTTTTGTTGTATGTGAAGACTGCTTCTCGAAAACCGCAACTATACACCAAAACCAATCACATAAACACAACCTTCGAAAACCTCTCAAATATAGTTTGGAACACTGTTATACGCCAATTTATTGACGAAATACAAATTTCCAGAGGCTGCCTATAGGCAGAGTTTGGAAAAATTAATTTGAAGCATAATATGTCATAAATAGTAAACTATAATACGTAATCTGTTTATTGAGTATTAGGTTGAAACATGCGAAAATTCAAATGTTCCATCTGTGGATATGTATATGACGAAGCTGCGGGAATACCTGAAAAAGGCATCGCTCCAGAAACAAAATGGGAAAATTTGTCAGACAAATTTATCTGTCCAACATGTACAGCACCAAAAATGGCGTTCCAATTATTAAACGAAGCACCTGACCAAACAACAGTTTTATCAACAGATAATAGTAATAAATTTATTGAAACAATAGCAGAACTCTCTGCAGGAGAAATTTCTGCAATATGCTCCAGTCTTGCCAAGGGATGTGAAAAACAACGCCTAACAGAAGAAATGGACTCATTCAAAAAACTTGCTGACTACTTCAAAATAAAAACAACTCCAATACAACAAAACACAACATTGCATGACATAATAAAAATGCTTGAAAAAGACCTAAACCAAAGTTTTTCCGTTGCCAACAAAGCAGCAAAAGCAAATGCTGATAGAGGTGCCCAACGCTCACTTATGTGGAGTGAAAAAGTAAGCACCATGACAAAATCCTTACTGGAGCGCTTTACAAAAGAAGGCGACTTGATGCTTAAAAACACCAATGTATATGTCTGTGACATATGTGGACTTATCACAATTGGTGATACCCCACCGGATGTATGCCCTGTATGTAAGGTGCCAAATTTTAAAATAACAAAAATTGAGAGGGACTAACACAATGCCAGCATATAGAAATGTTCGACTCTGTGGAAAAGACTGCCTGTGCCTTTACGTTTGCCCAACAGGTGCAACAGATACAGAAAACAGCATCATTGATGTTGCTAAATGTATTCCAGGTTGTATGGCGTGTGTAGATGCTTGCCCATCTAGCGCCATTTCGATGTTACCTGACAAATATCCGCCTCCACAAATAAAAATGGACACAGTTATTATGGCGCAACGTGTATTAGGACAAAGCAAAGTACAGCAAGAAAAAATAGCAGAAACTATAGCTACCTTATCAGATAGCCCTGTGACAAGACAGTTTGCTAAAGCTATAGCTAAATCTAACCGTTGTATGGCTGAAGATATACTACGTGAAGCGGGTTACATGCTTCCCCAAAGCACCAAAGTACGAAAACTTATTGAAATACTAATAGAAAATGCCCCTGCAGGGTTTCCAAAGGACGCAGCAGAGCTATTGTTAAATAAGCTACAAAAGATTGTTGTATAAACCGGAGAATTTGAAATGGTTAATCTAAAAGGTACAAAAACTGAAAAAATTTAATGGAAACGTTTGCAGGCGAGAGCCAAGCTCGCAATAAATATACCTATTTTGCTTCTAAGGCAAAAAAAGAGGGGTATGAGCAAATTGCTGCTTTTTTGAGGAAACTGCGGAAAATGAGAAAGAGCATGCAAAAATCTGGTTTAAACTCCTTTTTGCGGAGACGAGATTCCCTCGACAAGTGAGAATCTTAAAACTGCTGCCACTGGTGAACACGAAGAATGGACAAGCATATATAAACGTATGGCAGAAGAAGCTCGTGTAGAAGGATTTGTTGATATAGCAACTGTGTTTTTTGTTGTCGTGTGGTTAGAGCGTTTTTCGGTATCTGTTGGTGTTGATGTAAGTTTTGAGTATAAATTTATGTGTCCTTTTGTTTATAGCAACTTAACTTTTTATTGTTTATATCCGCAGTGTTTGGTCCAAGAGGTAATTAGATTTGGCGAAACATTTGACAGGACGGAGTGTATGGCGGTGATTAGAGTTTCCACAGTT
>JAITMO010000093.1 GCA_031277345.1 Candidatus Bathycorpusculum soli | reverse complement strand
GTCAATGGCTCGTGTTGCGAGTGTTCGTCTGAATTTGTGTGGGTGTACTTTTTGTATATCCGCTTGTTTGCCGATTTCACGGAGACGTGTTTCTACCCCCCTATCTTCAACCGTTCATACGGTTTGGCTAATGAGACAAATAGCGCAGGGTTATTATTGCTTCTATTATTGATGTAGTTTAGTAAATGAATTTTTGTTCGAGCATCAAAATAGACCACGCGTTCACTCCCACCTTTGCCAAGTACAACACACTCTCGTTCTTGGAAATTGATATCCTCACTGTTAAGTTGCACTAGTTCACCAATACGCATGCCAGTTGATGCAAGCAAATCAATCATTGCTAAGTCACGAATTTCTTCACAAGCATCACGAAGTAATTCTAATCCCTCATCAGAAAACGTGTCTTTAATTGTCTTTTCCGTCTTAATCTTATGAATACGTCTCACAGGACTCTTGAAAATATAGTCCTCATCTTCAAGCCAACCAAAAAAACTGGAAAAAATGCGTCGTATATTGTCTATAGTTACCTTGCTTGATTTGTTCTTTTTCTGGTAGTCTGCTAAATAGACTCGCAGATCATCAGTACTGGTTTCTTGTATTGACTTGCTCACAAGGCTTAAGCGTTTAGCGCGTAGGACTATTTGTTATTCTAAATCGTTGGAAATGCACAAGATCATGTTTGGTTTGCTCATAAATGCGTTGGAATTTGGTCGCCAACCATTTTGATACATGACCAGTTTTTATAGTGCTTAGATATCTATTGTTTCATCTTGTTGTGGTATGCAGACATCAGTCATTTCTCCTATTCTCTCAGATAACAATTCAGCCTGATCTAAGTCACCATGAACCAGAACTGTTCGTGCAGGCTTTAGTTTACTTACAATTTCAACTAACTCATTTTGATCGGCATGACCTGAAAGTTCAATCTGTTTAACCAACGCTTTAACGGTAAAGACGTCATCTTCAATTTTGAAATATCCCTCTTCTTTAGCTGTCTTTAGTGGACTGTCAGGCGGTAAATATCCGCTGGTTAATATAACCGCATTACGTTCATCTGCTGCCCAATCTTTTAGTAAATGTAGACTTGCACCTGCATGAACAAAGCCTGACGTGCAGATCACTATAGCTGGCTCTTCGATTTGGGCTGTGCGGTAGAGGTGTTTTACGTGTCGGTAATTGAAGGGTGTTTTTTGTTTGCGAATGTTTTTTGTGAATATCTGTTTATTGTGATTGAAGTATCCACTTATTTTGTGTGCAAGATTAGAAATTGTGTAGACATTATATCGTGGTAGATATCCATTTGCTATAGCGGTGTCTATGCGTTTAGCCATTTCTTGGCTTCTATGAAATGCAAATGTGGGAATTAGGATATTTCCTTTGTTGTCCATGGTTTTTAGCAAGTCTTCCATGAACCCGTCGAGCAATTGTTGCCGTGGTTGTCGTATTTTGCCACCATATGTTGACTCCATAATAAGGACATCAGGTTTTTTTGGGAGTGTTTCTATTTTGCATCCGTGTAGTATTTCGGTGTCGTGAGTGCATATATCACCGGTATATACAATTTTTTTACCTTCAGCCTCTACACAGGTTACTTTAGCTCCTGCAACGTGTCCTGCGTTTTGCAGGTTTATTTTCATTCCTGAAAGAGCTATGGCATCGCGGACCCACCAGCATTGTTCTATTCTTTCTGCATGGTGGTCTTCGTAGTCAAAGTTACCTTTTTCGTTTTGAATTTTTACCATGTCGTGTAGGAGGTCAACTGTTACGTCTCGTGTAATTTCAGCACCGACAATTGTTGGGTTATGTTTAGATAAACTTAGCAGACTGCCTGTATGATCAAGGTGAGCATGGCTTATTATTACTGCGTCAAAATCTGTTGGAAGTTTTTTTGGTTCTCCGTCAAGTTTTATACCATAATCTAACGCAATCTTGCATGAATCGGTTTCAACCGATATGCATGAGCCACCTACTTCTCTGGCTCCACCAAGGATTTTGATTTCCAATTTTAATATTCTCCAAGTAAACGTAAGCGTGTTCAAAAATTGGTTAATAGCCAATTCAAAGCCTACAGGTTAAATTTAATTCTATTTTATCCGGAAAAGAACAGTGGCTAATATTAAGTTATTGACCATATAACCCACGTTATACATGGAAACACAAGCTTGTTGTGATTTATTTAACTCAATATGAGAAAAGCGTTTTTAAATGCTAATTTAAATGTGGGTACCACGTTTTTAGTTTGTATTTAGTAGTTGATTATGGTAGATGGCGTTTTTATGTTAGTTTATTTATAGTAGTAATTGTGTAGCAAACATGTCAAAAGACGAAAATTGGACAGGTGAAGATGAGTATCAGTTCAAAGAGTTAAGGAGGCGGCGAGGTAGAGTGCATAAAAAAACTATTAGGTATATAAACCGTCAAAAAAAACGTAGTCCACGTAAAAGTGTTGATACTAGTTACATAGTTTAATGCTATAAAAAATAGTGTGTCAACTTATGCGTCTACACGTTGGTTGAGGTTGAAAAGAAGTTATGGATTTTTGTGTAGTCAGATGTTTTTAATTGATGTATTAATTATTTGTGTTTGTTTTTGTAGTTGGGAAGTCTTATTAGTGATTTCGTAGCTATAGTGTTGTGAATTGTTATGCATAGTGAAACTGAAATGAGAGTTAGACGTGATCTTTTAGAAGAGATCACTCTTTTAGAAGAGAGTTATAGTCAACTTAATATTGGTCTTTTAGCACACCCTTATGATGCATTAGTTGTTGTTTCTGCTCTTAAAACACTTAAAGCTAGTTTACATCGCGCTAGCGCTTTCGTGTTAACTTTGTATACTTTAAAAGGCAAACCGGTTAATATTTCCTGGGATCATTTGTTTAATCATCTTGATTATGCATTAGCTGCTGTTAGTGGGCCTTCGTCTCCTAAACAAAGAGATACAGTGCAAGCGATTTTAGCAGTATCTAAAGCTGAGTTTGATCAAGTTTTAGCATATTTTGCTACGTTAAAAAAATCTATAGAATAACTTTTTTGTTATCTATATACTGAGATACTTTTATTGTTAGGTACTGATTGAAGATAAACTTTACATTTGTAAGTAGCTATGATACTGTTAAAGCGTGGATGTCGCCACAACAGAAAGGGTCCATAACACATTACCAATACTTAACGGAAGACAAAAACGACTATACATAGCAAATAAAGCAAGAGCAATCGGACATGGAGGCATCACCCAAGTCAGCAAAGCCTCAGACACATCACAAGTAACCATAACCCAAGGCCTAAAAGAAATCAACCAAAAAAACTATAAACCAACATACCAAACCCGATGCCGAAAACAAGAAGGCGACCGAAAAACAATAACAACCAACAATCTACTAAAAGAAATAAAAGAACTAATCGACCCACACACACCAAAGGCGACCCCACAAACCCATTAAAGTGGACAAGCAAAAGCACAAGAAACCTCGAAACCGCCTCAAAGAAAAAACTACAAAATAAGCGACACCACAATTACCAACACGCTAAAAAAAACAAGACTACTCAATTGCAAGTCAACAAAAAAATAATACTTCAATCCAATCCCAGTCATCCAGACAGAAACATCCAATTTGAACACATAAACAAAACTGCAAAACAATGCATCAGCAAGGTACAACCAGTTATTTCTATTGATGCTAAGAAAAAAGAAAATATTGGTTGGTAGCTTTAAAAATGCAGGAGC
>JAITMO010000092.1 GCA_031277345.1 Candidatus Bathycorpusculum soli | reverse complement strand
GGCGAAGTAGATACTATGGATAATGATTCCGATGGCTTGCCTAATGATTTAGAGTTAAAGTACGGCATGAACCCCAACGACCCAGACACTTTAAAAGACGGCATACTTGACGGCGACAGGATTTTTGCGGTTACGGCGTTTAGTGAGGATTCAAGCCCAACTGACAGCGTTAAACCCTCGCTTGCCATCAGTTTGAAAGGCAAGCTAATAGACACACTTAAAGTACAAAAAATAAGCAATACTGATATTTTCCTAAACTCTCAAATGGCAGGCTATATCGGAAACGCGTTTGACTTTAGTCTTGACGGTGGGTTTGAAAGTGCGACATTAACATTTGAGTTTGACGCTTCATTGCTTAATAATCCCGACTTTGTTCCGAGAATTTATTATTGGAACGAGGAAATACAGTTCCTTGAAGAATTGCCTAATCAAACAGTAAGCGGAAATAAGGTCAGCGTTACGATTACGCACTTTTCCTCATATGTACTGTTAGATAAAGCTGAACGCGACCACATACTGATGCAATTCGAGATTCAAAAGCCGACTGAGGGTGAACCGCCAAAAACGCGGTTTGACCTAGTGCTTGTGTTGGACGAGTCAGGAAGTATAAGCACTGCTAACTTTAATCTTATGAAAGAAATTGCGACAAAGCTTGTTAGCGATTTCGGAGACAAAGACCGAGTTTCAGTATATACTTTTTCTAACGTAATAAGGAACATTACAAGCTTTACTGACAAAGGTAGCGCATCATCGGCTATTAATGGTCTTACCAAACATGGTGGTACTACAGCGATTTACAATGCTTTAGGGGCTGCAATTAACGAAATTGTTAATAATTCTTCGGATGATGCTTCAAAAATTATTGTCTTATTGACTGACGGTCAAAACAATGTCAATGGTTTGTCACCCGAAGAAGTAACACAATTAGCTATAGACAAGAATATAATTATTTGTACAATCGGTGTAGATTCAGTAAATACGGCTGTTTTGACAAGTATCGCCACATCTACAGGCGGTAAATATTATTCTGCGAGTAATTTTAATGAGTTAGTTGAAATTTTCGCAAGGCTGGGTGTAGACCTTGATATTTACAAAGATGAGGATGATGACGGCTTAAGTGATTATCACGAAAAGAAAATCGCGTTAGGTCAGCTTAAAAACGGTGCAGGTGCACCAATCGGGCAATTATCCGATAATGCAGAGCCACTTGAAGATTATTATAAAATGGATTATACAAACGGAGACAGCGATAATGATGGGCTTTTTGACGGGAAAGATGGGGTTGGTGTTAAAAAAGAGATTGAAATACGAAGTACAACCGCAAATATAGGCGGGGAAGTTAGAACGATTTACTATGTTTATATGTATTCTAATCCGTGTGTTGTGGATACAGATAAAGATGGTTGGATTGACCTTGAAGACCCCGAACCATTAAAACATTCTGGCGAAATTGCAAGACCTGTCAAAAAGGGTTTATCTGATTGGAAAAATGCGGATATTACTGTAATTGACGAGTCGTGTTTTCCATATTACAAATGTCGCGATATGGGCGGTGACCCGCAGTTGGCAGAAGATTATCACGGTGGAATTGATTTTGGCAGTTATCCTGTAGGAACTACAGAAACTGTCTTTGCAGCATTTGGCGGTAAAGTTTTACGTGCAGAGTGGTATGGTACGTATGGAAACACCATCATTATTGAATCAGTAATAGATGGGGAAATTTGTCAAGTTTACTACGCACATCTTAGTAAAATAGACGTTGCAAAAGGAGCCTACGTGAAAGCAGATCAACCTATCGGAATATCTGGCAATACTGGCGAGGGGGCGAAAGGTAACTATCATTTGCACTTTGAAGTTAGAAAAAGCCCTTACGACTATGGTGTAGATTGTGTAGTAGATGTACGACATATGTTCGGTACAACGTTAACTACATGCTCAAACCCAGATTGTATTTCTTACAAGTCACAAGCGTGAATATGAAAATTCAAATGGGCGCAACATCCTGATTTTTAATGGGCTGTTGGTCAAACCCTATTTTTTATTTGCTGAAGTAATTGGTTCTGCGCCTTATAGTGAATAAAATAATTCATCGGATTATTAGCATTTTCAAGGGGGATGTGTGTGAAAAAAATATGTGTGATAATGATTGTGGTTTTTTTTACGTTTTATACAGTCGGATGTAATGATGTCATTACACAAAAAGATACTGAAATAGTGTCGGACGAACCATTGGCTGAAAAAAGCATAAATCCAAATTTTGGAAGTTGGGGATTTATACGCGAAGACGGCGAGTATATATATGTGTGCAATGAAAATTCTGTAGTTAGATTTAAACAAGACTTAACGGAAAAAGAAGTTATCTATTATTGCAAAGATATTCAAAAAGAGTATAATCTCACATTACCTGAAGGTGTAGATGGATGGTGGTTTCTTGATTCATTTTTTCTTTCGGATGCTGTGTATATTCGTTTAAGAGACACTATCATTCCAACGCATAGTGCTCGAATTATAAGAGTTGATTTGACAGATGGTACATTAAATCCAGATTATAAAGAGGAAGAAAATGAGCAATATCTGTTTGGTATGCCTGTAAAACATGGGGACAGCATTTATTATTATAAATGGATAAAACCCGAACTGACTGATAATTTAGTAGTGAGAAAAGATAAAAGCACTAATTACGAAAATGAGGTTGAAATTTTACAAAATATTAGAGGTTGGGGTTATGGTGGCGATGGTTATATTTATTATAGCAAGTTTTCTGAATATGATACTATGAACAGATGTGACACGAACGGAAATAATGTAGAAAGCGGAGACCATGTCAAAAAAGCTTTTGAAGGCTTACTAGGAAAAAAGAGAACAGTTTGGCAAGAAAAGTCCGATCTTGCAAAATCATTACTTGAACTCGTGCCCGAAATTGATGGACTGACAAACCCATATTTCACTCAAGAGTACGTATATTATCAGCGAATTATATACGATGAACAGCGAGATATTGTCGAATATGGTCGTAAAATTGAAAGAATAGAGATATACCGGCAAAACTTAGACAGTGGAGTTTTTGAGCAATTGAATCTCTGACGGTTCATCTTGGTATACTGGTAGCGGGGGAACATATGTTAAAAAGTAAGATTTTATCGGCTTCGTTCGTGGGTGCGCGTGCGTTCACGTGCGCGGGCTTTTTCTATGCGGTTTGCGATGGTTTGTTCGTATTGGGTGATTAGCTTGTCTTTGTTGGGGTGGTTGATTATTTCGTCCCATTTGGCGGTGTATTGCTCTGATTTGAGGGCGAGGGAGCGTTCTAGGTTTAGGCGTTTTTTGTCGGATATGTTGTGGTTGGATAGTTTGGTTTCTATGGTGTTTTTGGAGCTTTGGAGCTGTAATATTTCTTTGATAAGGGCTTTGTCGCTGTTTTCCATTATTACCCTGTAGACCTCTTCGGAGGTTATGCCGTGCTGAACGAGGGCGGAGTATAATTTGTCTTGGGAGTTTCTCAAAATATCTATGGTGTGCTCGATTGAGGGTGTTTTGGCGGTTGTGTTGATTTTTTGCAATAGATTGATTTCTCTTTGCAAAAATTGAAGCTCATTTATATGGGTGAACTTATCTTTGTCGTTCATGAGTTGCGCTCCGCATAATAGGGTTGTTTCTGTACTCTGCAAAAGTTAAGGGGCATGGGATATAAAAGGATAAGCTCTTTTTGCAGGGTGGCGAATTCTTCGGGCTTTATTATGCGCTTCTCATAATCCTGTGAGGTGTTTATTCCGCTTCCTGTGGGTGCGCCGATGTATTGGTCATAGTTTTGGGATTTTGAGGTTCGGAATTTTTCATACGTGCCGACTAGCTTTGAGAAGTATTCTTGGGTGTTTGCGTCTGTTGCGCCGAGTATTGCTTTGAAGGCGCATGTGTCGGCGATGACCTCTTGCGTGTCGTGTCCATAAATCATTTTGAGCTGTGCGAGACTTTGTATTATTATACAGATGGTTATTTTTTTACTTCGCAGGGTGGCGAGTGCGTCTGTTATTGAGGGAATTTTGCCTAAGCGGGGGAATTCGTCAAGTAAAAAGAGTATAGGGTGGTTGTTTGGGCTTTCGGCTCGTCTCTCGAAAAAGCTTATGAATTGGTTCACTATGAGGGTTAAGAGGTGTTTCCATTGTCTAAGTAGGTGTTCGGGGATTTTTATGTATACGTCCGTGCCGTTTTCAAGGTCTTTTGGCGAGATGATTTCCTTACTTTTTTCGTGTGTTAAGGCGCTGACGATTTCGTCATCTGTTACGAGCGCGATTATTCCTCTGCTGATTTCGGCGTAGATGCCTGCTAAGAGTTTTCCTTCCATTTTGGTGAAACCTTTGGCGCACAGCTTTGCCTTGTCACACGGACTGCCCGCGACAACCTCAACTAAGGTCTGGGGGTTTTGGCTCTGAACTTTAAGCAATGTGCTGATAAATGATTCTTTTAAATGGTGGTAGTGCAATATCGCGCCTGTGAGTAGGATTTGCGCGCTCTCAATCCAGAAGGGTTCTTTGACATCGTGGGACAGGGGAATTATGGCTTGTGCTATGGCTTGGGCTTCCTGCGCGGGATTGTTGCTTGCGTTGAGAAAAATATATGGGTCGTAAATGTAAGGTGATTCTTCGTTCTGTGGTTCGAAAACCTTGACATTTCTGCGGTGATTTTTGGTATTTGCCGACAATTCCCCCTTAATATCGACTGCAAAGACCGCGCCCTTCCAATGTCGTAGCGTGGGTATGGCGACACACGAGCTTTTTCCGCTTGCAGGAATGCCGACAACCAAAACATGTCCGTCCATATCCTCACGCTTGATTACATACTGATTCCCCCGCCGTCCGAAGAACACACCCTGCGGATCCGCGCCTGCAAGCTGACCGTTAGCAGGAGGATTCCTCGCCTCAAAGGTGGCTTTATCGGCTTCTTCTTGCGGATTTTTGCCGAATACAGCGTTAAAAACCGCCTTTACAATCTTAAACATAGCGGACGCAACGGTTTTAATTATGTTGATTGTGGTCATAATCAAGCCCAGAATGTCTATATCGCCCATAAAACCCATGATGTATCACTAAAAATAGAGAATAGTACAGGTTTTTATATTTGTTGCATGTAGTCATATTTGTGGGTGGGTTCGTCGTTCTTCCTTTCATTTCTCATAACTCCAGCCCACCCACAATACAAACGAATTTAATTTTTCGACATCTTTATGCTCTGCCGACTGCTGTCCTTCTGCTCACCAAAATTATCCAAAGGATTGAAACGGTCAAAATTACGCTTCAAATCCGAACCAAACATCTCCGCATACTCCTTAACAATATCAATAGAACTATGCCCCAAAATACTTTTCAGCCTAAAAATATCCCCACCATTTAAAATCCAATTTTTCGCAAACGTATGACGATACAAATGAATACTCGTCTTCTCCACGCCCCTTTCACGGTTATATCTCTTTATAGCAGTCGCAAGAGATGACTTCTCCATCTTACCACCACAACGATTACAAAACAAATAATCATCAACCCCGCCCTTGCGATACAACAAATAATCAAGCAAAACCTTCTCCAAACGCACCGACAAAGGAATCACATACTGCCGACGACTCTTCAACTTCCTAAGCAAAACCTCATGATTCACAAAATCAACATCCCCAATTTTCAACTCACAAACAGTACCAAGCCGATTACCCGTAGCCAACAAATAATTAGAAATCACCCAATTACGATACTCCGCAAAACTACATCTTTTAACATCAGGTTTAGCAAGCAACAATTTCAACTCCGCATCCGTATAGGTGTTTTTAACCTTCTTTTCCGCCCGAATACTCCTTATTTTAAATTTAGGCATATATTCGCGCTCCATGAAAAAATACAGAACCGTCCGAAGACTGCGAATATACGAATTAACCGAAACGCTCGAAATATCCTTGCTTTTTTGATACGCGATATAATCCTCTATAACATCAAGGGTTACATCGTAGCAATAATTTTCACCGTTAAAAAATTCTGTAAAATACCTCATTCCGTCTTGATAGTAGCGGATACTTGCTTCGGACAGATTTGTGTTGCGCTTAACTCGGACAAATTGCTCAAATCCTGCGTTGATGGTGAAATTTGCGGTTGATTTTTGTAGGTGGATAATTCCTCTCATACACTATCGCCTCCATAGTAAAGGGTATGTCAGAAACGGTAAATTAGACGTTCTGATTGCCCTTGAAATTTGTAAATAATCAGTTGGTCTAATTTGAGAAATAGCTTGTCAATCTTGTCCGCTTTTTAGTAGGGTGTATGTGGACAAGTTGTTGTTTCATGTGGGTTTGTCCGTTTTGTTATAAAAATTTGGTACATCATCAGGGGTTTAATTTTTTGTCGCTCTGATTTTTGATTTGTCATTTTGTTCCAGTTTGTTTGATGATGTGAAATTTTTAATAACGGTGCGGATTTGCGCCACGTGAATGACTGATTGTTTTTCAATTAGACATCTTGATTACTCTTTTTATATTGTATTTCATTTTGTTTGAATTGTCAAGCTAGAGTTTTTAGAAAAATTGGGTATATGGGGTTTTTAGCAGTAAGGCTTGTTGATTTTGTGTGTAAATTGCCACTTCAAAGTTATCAATAGTTCGTTAGGGCTGTTGGTAACTTTGGCAATTTTCCATCAAAATCCACAATAAAAAAGTGGGTGTGAGGGGTAGCGGGGGATATTGTTTGCCTTTGTTTGCGTGTTTGTTAGGTGTGTTTTCCGCAGGCTTTGCAGAAATTGTCTTCGGGATTGATTGGTGCGCCACAGTGGGGGCAAAAGTTTGATTTAGTGGTTGTTGTTTGGGTTGGTTGGTATGGCGGAGGTGTTGGATATATGAATGCCGATTCGGGCAAGGTTTCAATATATGCCGTTTCACGCAAGGTTTTACGCGCTTTATACAGCCAGTATGGGGCTACAAACGGACCCACGAATAATCCTATGGGTATGATAAGCAGAAGGAGCAACAGGGAAATGATGATAGAGTTGTTCCAAACAAGCTCGGCAAGTTTTTTGATTCCCAGTATGCCTGCACCGCTGCCATAGGCTATAAGCGGGCTAAACAAGGCTAAAATGGGGATAAGTGCCCAGATTATACCGCCCTCCATTGTGTACATTCCGTTGAGGAGTAGTCCGTAGAGGATAGTTGCTCCGATAATGCCTGAAGCGATAAAAAGTCTGATGTCGGTTTTTGCGGAGTTGCGTTTTTTGAGTGTTTCTTGGTGTCGTATTCTTTGGGTGCAATTTCTGCAAATGCCGACTGTGCTTTGATTTATGCACTCTTGGCATAGGAATTCGTTTCCGCTTTTGCATTGTCCTGTTGCTTCTCGGTCGGGGTGGTAGTGACATCTCATGGTTTTAATCACATTAATTATAACAAGTATTGAAATAAAAGAATTTAGGTTGTATGTTTTAGTTTGTTGTATAAATTCTCATAAAGTGTACTTTTTGACAATTATTTTTTCTTATACTGTATCATACCAAACCATGTTAAGTCAATACATTTTACGCAAATTTAACATACCCATAACCAAAAAAACACCTTCCACCTCCCCAGAAACTCCCAAAACCCCACCTTTTGAGAATCCTCAAAACCTACACATTTTGACAGAAGTTTAGCGGTTTTTCCGTTGTGTTTCGGTTCTTCTGCGGTAGAAAGTAGATTCACTCATTTGGCACATTTTGAGAATTTCGGCTTTGTCATAGCGTTTGTCGTTCCAGCGTTTTATGAGTTCGCCGAAGTTGGGTGGTGTGGGGTTGGGTGGTCTGCCGAATTTTACGCCCCTTGTTTTGGCGGTGGCTATTCCTTCGGCTTGGCGTTGGCGTATGTTATCGCGTTCGTTTTGGGCGACAAATGAGAGCACCGACAGGACAAGCTCTGAAATGAATGTGCCGATTAGGTCTTTGTAACGGCGCGTGTCGAGCAGGGGCATGTCGATGACGGCTATGTCTATGCCCTTTTCTTTGGTTAGTGTGCGCCATTGGGCTTGTATGTCGGCATAGTTGCGTCCTAAGCGGTCTATGCTTTTTATGTAGAGTAAATCGCCGTTTTGCAGGGTATTAATTAGTTTTTGGTAGGCGGGGCGGACAAAGTCTTTTCCGCTTTGTTTGTCTGTAAAAATGTTGGACGGTGGAATTTGTAGCTCGTTCATTGCGTGGATTTGGCGGTCGGTGTTTTGCTCCAGGCTTGAAACTCGGATATAACCATAAATTACCATGTTGAACACAACCCCTTTTTTACCTCTACAGTAAAACAACAATTTGCACTGCGTCAAGGGGTTTTGATAATTCTTCTGCGTGCATGTCCTAAACGTAGTGCAGGGGTGGCGGTGCGAAACCACTATATAAAGCGCGAGAAATCAGCCTTTAGATGCAGTTTTATGAATGGCGTAAGAACGTGAATTTCAACCTTTGGCGGTAGTGCGGAGCATTGAAATTCGTGCTAATACGCCAAATAGATTACTGCTGTAGAGCCTGATTTTCGGGGGATAGCCCCCGAAGCGAAGCGGAGTGATTTATAACCTCGCACCGCAAAGCGAAGCTTTAGCCCCTGCTTTGAACGACTTTATCGGCTTCGTTCGATAGTGCGGTTTTGTACTCGTTCTTTGGCTATTTTTTCCATTTCTTTTGTTTGGGCTTGTTCGCGTTTTTCTGTTATGCGCTTGGCTTGTTCGGGGGTGAGTTTTTCGAGGATTTTGGGGAGTGTTTCGTTTGTGATGGTGTTTAGGCGTGATTCGGCTTTGTCGTAAAATATTTTTTCGCGGATACCCTTAGGCGGTGGCTTTGAGCTTTTGATTAGCTTGTGTATTTCTGCTTTGTCGGGGCGGAGTTCGATAAGTAGTAAGTGTTTTTGATACTCCGTTTCGGTGTTGTCCATGATTTTTGAGAGCTTGGATATTTTTGTGGTGTTTAACTCTATATTGCGCTTTTTTGCGTTGATTTCCTCGTGTATGCGCTTTATTTCGGCTTGTGATTCGCTTGGCTCAACGTCATACTCTATTTTAAATCTGTGCTGTGCGACTCTGAGATTTCTTAAAGCTTCCTCAATTTTTAGAGCAAGCTCTTTCTTTTTCTTCACCGCCCAAAGGCTTGTTTTACGCCGTTTGGCTTGCAGTTGCTCGGCGTTGCGTTGTAATTTTTCATAGCTTTCGGCTTGTTCCTCAATTCTTTCGATGCGGAAGGATAGGCGCGGAATTTCTTCCTCACTCTTGAAATATTCACGTTTTCGCGCGTAAAGTTCCCTGTCCGCCGAAACATGGCGTTCCCGCAACGCATTTAAAATTTGGTTTATTTGTTGCTGTTCCTGCATTTTCTTGGCGTACTGTATGGCTTGGGCTTCTTTTTGGGGAAGGATTTCGAGGATTTTTTGGAAATTATCTTCCGTAATGGTATTTAATTGTCTGTAATTTTGCTCGTAACGCTGTTTTTCGTGTGGGTTTATGGGCGGTTTTCGTGTTGTTGTCAATAGTTTGTCTAATTGTTGTTTGTTAAAGCGTGTTTGTGCGAGGAGTTTTTCTTTTTTGTATTCAAGCTCTATTAGGCGCATGGTTTTTGTGGTTGCGGTTATTTCAAGGGTTTTTAAGGTTATGTCCAATTCTTTTGTGCGCATGTCAAGGCTTGGCTCGCGCTTGAGCGCCTTAAGCTCCTGACTGAGCGCGGTTTTGTCATTGTCAAGCTCGCTATAGCTCTCTAAAATATCGTTTAGATATTGGGTGGTTTTTTTGATTTCCTTACGCATGGCGTGGGTTGCTTGTAGTTTTTCGGCGTGTTGCGAAGCTTTTTCGGAAATGAAATATCTTTCTAATTCTTTGAGGTTTTTTCTTGCTATGCGGTTTTCTTCTTGTTTTTGCAAGTTTTCTTTGTAGCGCACTATTCTTTGGTCTTCAATCAGCTTCCATAATTCCGTGCGTATGAGTTCATCTTTAAGCGGTTTTTCGTTATCTCTTGTGGTTTGTAGCTTTTTTGAGACTTCAAGCCTCTCTTTCGGCGCGTTACTTTCGTCATCATTTTCGGGCGTTGGCGTTGCCGACAGTTTTTCAGTTTTTTCCGCGCGTTTAAGTCGTAAATCCTCCTCTATTAAGACTGACTTTGCGGATTGCAACTGTCTTTTCGTCTCATCTACGCCATTTGACGCACCATCGGCGGTTACCGATTCCTTTTCGGCTTTTTCCCGCTTCTCACGCTCATTATTACGCTTCTGCACGGCACGATTATGGTCGCCCTTCTCGGTCTTAATCCCCTTGCGCTCCAACGCCGTAGCCTTATGCCCCATATGAACCTGAGGCTCCCTGTCAATCCCCCTCTCCTTATACGAACGGTGGTCAATTCTTTCCTCAAGCCCTTTACGCTCAAACATACGATTATTAACATCAGCCCAGCTCTTGCGCCAAACTAAAAGCTCAGATTTCCTATCCAAATCACGATTTTTCTTCCCCAACCCCTCAGACGTAATAAAACGGGTCGTAATCATAATATGCGAGTGCGGATTACCATCACCATTATTGTGTATGGAAAAATCCACCCCCACCCCCTTAGAAACAAAATTCTCCATTAGGTACTCGCGCAAAACCTCAATCTGCTCCTGCAAACTAAGCTCTATCGGCAAAGCAACCACGATTTCCCGCGCCAATCTCGCGTTTTTGTACGTCTCTTTATTTTCCACCGCATTCCAAAGGGCCTGCGCGTCCATAAATTCAGGCGGTGCACCCTCAGGCAACAAAATTTCACTATGCACAACGCCCCCCTTTCTGCTGTAATCGTGGACTACGTATTCGCCCTCTGCGATTATTTTTTCGCCCCTTTGATAGGCTGCGTGTGCTATTGAGTGCATTTTTTCACTTCTACGATATGCCGATGCGCCGACAGCAGAGCGTCCCGAGCTTCTGCCGATAATGTTTGCGTCCATGTAAAAAATAGCCATTCACGGAACCCCCTGCTTGAAAATACCTTCAAAGCATTGTATTCCGCGCCGTTTGTCCACTATACGACATTTTGAAAAAATGTGTAGTTGCGCCCTTCTTGCTTTCCGCCTTTTCCTTTTTGTTTTTTGAGCTTGCTTTGTTTGACTTTGTTTTTTTCGTTTTTGTTTGGCTTTAGTTTTGTTTTTGGTTTGAGTCTTGGTTTTTTGGGGTTTGAGGTTTTCTTTTTGCACTTCCGCCGATTTTAAAACGAGAGCAGAAAACCCCGCACTATCAATAATACGCCCCATAGACGCAAAAAATTCACTAACGTCCGCCCTTAACATGTCCCATAAATAGACAAGCTCCACCCCACCCCCAACAACCACAACTAAACCATCAACCCTAACACCCCCAACACCATCAGCAAAAAATTCAAAAAATAGGAATGGCACTTTGTTACACTCCTATGAAAATTTCAATTTTCAAGCTCTGATAAAGCTTAAAACGCCTTGTACCATGCCCTTTTTTCGGAATATACCTCTTTTGATGACTTAGTATGGGCGTATATGAAGGGTGTTTTGCGTAAGCTTAAGGCTAGAACAGAGGAGGCTTTGCTTGATGCAGCTGTTCAAGCTCTTGATTGCGTTACACCTGAACTCATTGCCGGCTGGTTTAAACACTGCAACTACAGGCCACACATAGTTAACTAAAAGTTACACTGCTATA
>JAITMO010000136.1 GCA_031277345.1 Candidatus Bathycorpusculum soli | reverse complement strand
ATCAAATAGGTCTTTAATTTTTGCTCTCCCTAATGCTCCTCTAAGTTTAGATGAAAAGCCTAAATTGCCAACTGCTGAAGGTGAAAAAATAAAGTAACGTTTCTCTTTATGATCTGTTTTACTGTAGGCTGAAATGTAAAAAGGAACATATACTATAGCATTGCTCTTTAGTTTATAGTTTGATTTTAACCTTGATAAATTCATATTTGATAAAAACTTTTTTTGCTCACCAATAAACTGGTTTATTTCTTCTATTACTGGCTGAGTTAACTCTTCAAGGTTTAAGCGTTCTTGTTTGAAAAACTCTTGTTTTTTTTTCCGTAACGTCTCCAAATATATAATTGGTTGACGTTCAACTTGTATTTCCATATCTAACTCTTCTTTTAATCTGGATAACTTTGTTGCTTTTTGTTCTGCTAATTCTTCAAGCTGTTTTTTAATCTTTTTTTGCTGCCTTTCTAGCTCATCACGTTTTTGTTTTTCCTTCTTTATTTTACTCTTCAAACTATTCTCAGAGCGTTTATTGCCTTTTTGTGATTGAACTTTTACCTGTCTGCTATACCGTTCAATGTTAACTTCTGCTTCTTTGATCGCCTTTAATATTTTACTCTTCTGCTTCTCCACAGGCTGACTTTTTTTATCTATACTCTTCTCTAAACGCTCAACCTGCTTTTTGTAATTAACAGTTAACTTTTCAATTTTTGGATTAACCACTTCTTGCTGAGCCTTAATTTTCGCTTCCACTTCTTCACAAATTGCCTCTAACTCAAAATCAAAACCCACAAAAAAACTCTCTACCGCTTTAGAAATCAACTTTGCTAACTGACCAAATTTCTCTATCTTCTCTACAGTCTTTAATTGCAACATTTCCATTTGATTAACAGTTTCTGTAACTTTATTTTCTCTTAAAATAGACAAAAGCAAACCAGGTAACTGACTATCCTCTGATATCTCTCTACAGTAAACCGATAACTCCTCAAGAAGCTCATGATCTGCAATTAACCCACTACAAGTTAACTCTTTACTCTTTTGCAATTGAAAACCCTTATGAAAATCAACCAAAAACTTTGTATACTCTTCCCGAATCCTAAAAATAACCTCAAATTTCTCCACATTCAACTCTTCTGCCTTAACAAAATCATCATACCCCAAAATATGCTGAGCCTTACTGCTTAAACCATCAAAAACATACATAAAATTATCCCTAACAACAAACCAAAGCGGATAACCCACTCTCAAAACATACAAAAGCTCCTCCTGTTTACCAATTAAACCACCACTTTTACACTCCAACTCCGACAACGCAAAAACAGCCGCCAACTCTGCCTCCATACTAAAAACCTCTTTCCTACTCTCTGAATTAACAGCAAAGGGCAAAACAAACTGTCTAAACATCATCATCAACAACATCCTGCCAATAAATATACATCTAAATTTTTTAAAACTTCTCCCATAAAACTACACAACTACCATACAAATGTTAAACATTAAAAAAAAGACTCTAACTTGGAAGTTGGACCCGACTTTTTAAGAATCTTGGCACACTTTTTAGGACACAACTCTTTAAACTCTAAACCCATAGACACCAACAACGACTGCACACCTTTACCCAAACCAGGTGCAACCAAAATTCCACGAATTGGCCTATCAGCCTTCAATTTAATAGCCTCAATATATCTAGCAAGTTGATGTACCGCCTCCTCATTTGCCATTTTACGCTTAACCTCAACAACAACCAACCTGCCTACACTATCCATACCATAAACATCAACAAATCCTGGCTTAACTTTTTTCTCCCAACTAATCGGCTTAAAACCCTCCTCAATTAACTCAGGCCTAAACAAAATCGCCCTATGCATATCCTCTTCACTAGCATTAAGAATAAAATCACCCACATCAAGTAACATAATAGATGTGACAGTATAAATTTTTGTAAATTGCACTTTGACACTCTCTTTAGGTTTCTGACGAACTGCATAAACTTTCAGAATATCCTCCTCATTATCTATCTGCGAATGAAAAACACTGCCTGCTGGCTGCCAATTAACCGGCTCATAACCAGTTGGGCGATGAACAAGCAAACTACCATCAGCTTTTATAATCAAAATACGCTCACCCAACTCCAACTTCGAGTTAGCTCTCCCAACATAATCAACTCTACAATTGCCTATAACAATTAAGGTTCTCCTGTGAGCAAACGCTTTCTCAATTAAAATTCTCGCCTCTTCAAGCGTAGGTTCTACAAGTGTCGAGAGCTTAGTAGTAGTATTATTATTTGATTGTTGCATTATATCCTTTCGCTTGTAATAAATAATCGCCGGCTACATAAAAATTTTCAAATCAACACTAAAAAACCGTTTATAGTTGCGATAAAGAAAACAATTAGTTTTACAAAACAGTTAAAAAGTTTCCAGATTGCAAATTTATTAGTGAACATGCTTGAATAATTGGCGTAAAAAACGTTTAATAGCAAACCGATACAACGCTACCTCCCAAAGTTATGATGAACAATACGCTCAAGAACAAACCGCAAAATACACCGCAACCCAAAAATTATTAAAAACCTCTAAAAACGATGTTATCTTAGATGTTGGTTGTGGTAGTGGACTTTTCTTTTCTTACGTAGCTGATAAAGTTAAGATGATTGTAGGTGTTGACATCTCGCATAAATTGCTGCTTAAAGCTAAAAATCATGCTAAATCTCTTGGTAACGTGCATATTGTCCAGGCGGACGCTGACTATCTGCCTTTTAAAAATGCTATGTTTAATGTTGTTTTCGCTTTTACTATGCTTCAAAATATGCCAGCTCCCAAAAAAACTCTGTTTGAATTTAAACAACAACTTACATCAGAGGGCAACCTTGTTGTTACAGGACTTAAGAAAGCTTTTGAGCTACATGTTTTTTTGAATTTATTCAAAGATAATACGCTACGGTTGCTTGAATTTATAGACACTCCAACTCTAAATTGCTACATCACTATAACGTCATGTTAATTATCGCGTTTACAACTACTACTATTCTTGTTGGTCTGTTTTTATCTGAGCGATTTCTGTTTAAATTTGATTTTTTAATCAAACACATTTATATCAAAAATACTTCATAAACTTATACAAACTGTTAGAAAAACACTTTGATTCTTTGGGGGTTATTGTGGCGCCATACAAAAATTCAAAACAGGACTTCTCTGATACTTTAACGATAGAGTGGATTTTGCAGATAAAAAATTACAAATTAACCCTTGACAAACATCGATGTGTCGGCTGCCAAATTTGTTCTCTAGCTTGTCCAAAAGAAGCTGTTAAAGCTGAAAAACAGGCAAATGAAACACCATCAAAACCTAAAATTGACGTTGACTTAACTAAATGTAACTTTTGTGGCATATGCGACATAACCTGTCCTTTTGGCGCAATCAAAGTAACCATAGACAATGTACCTAACAATACTTTGATTAAAAAAGAAAGCTATCCAGCAATTAACCGAGTAATCAATATAGACTCAAAGAAATGTCCTAAAAATTGTTCTGACTGTGAAATTGCCTGCCCTCTACAACTAATTAAAGTCTCTCGAGCAGGATTTGATGGAAAACCAATAAACGATATTTGTGGGCTTTCTCCAATCGAAAAACAACGTGTTAGAGTTACTGTAGATATCCAAAAAGAATACTGTCCAACATGTAAAATATGCGAATCAGCGTGCCCTTCTAAAGCTTTAAAAATTACAAAAATTTTTGAAGGCAAACTCACTATAAACTCAACCAAATGTCCCTCCAACTGCCATAACTGCGCAGAAATTTGCCCAATACCTAACGTTTTAACAGTTAACCCAAACGGAAAAGTAACAGTTAATGAAACATACTGCCTATACTGCGGTGCATGCAAAAACGTCTGTCCCATAGAAACGGCGTTGATAATTAAACGCACCAAAGTTTCTCACAAACGCATCCACTCCGGCACATGGAACAAAGCTCTAGAGAGACTTACAAGCGGACGTGACAGCGTAAAAGAACTTAAAGCCGCTGCTTCCATAAAAAAACGAAACATTGTACTTAAACGGTTACAGGATGAGATAAACTAATGAGTATCCTCCCACAAAACTCTGAAAAACTACGTATAGGCGTTTTTATCTGTCACTGCGGTTTAAACATAGCTGGAACAGTTGACGTCCACGCAGTTGCTCAATATGCAAAAGACCTCCCAGACGTAACATTTGTTAAAGAAAACCGTTACACATGTGCTGATCCTGGACAAGAAGAAATTCGAAAAGCTATAAAACAAAACAATCTAAACCGCATAGTCATAGCAGCCTGCTCACCAAGAATGCATGAACCCACATTCCGACGTACAGTTGCTGAGGCGGGCCTTAACAGTTTTCTTTATGAAATGGCAAATATTCGTGAATTCTCTTCTTGGTGTCACCAAAACACACCTAACGAGGCAACTGAGCGTGCAAAAGATGCTGTACACATGGCAGTTGCAAAAGTACGTTTAATGCAGCCTCTTGAACCCATTGAAGTTTCTGTAACAAACAAAGCTCTAATTGTCGGCGGTGGCATAGCCGGAATAAATGCTGCTTTAGATCTAGCTGAGCAGGGCTTTAAAGTGTATATGCTTGAAAACTCCCAAAGCATAGGTGGACACATGGCAGCACTTGATAAAACTTTTCCAACACTTGATTGTAGCATTTGTATTGAAGGTCCAAAAATGGTAGACTGCGCACGACACCCAAACATTACCATTTTTGCCTACAGCGACATAGTCAAAGTTGACGGATATGTTGGAAACTTTAAAGTAAAAATCCGCAAAAACCCTCGCTATGTCATTGAGGAAAGATGCACTGGATGTGGCGAATGTAAAGATGTATGTCCAATTGAATACCCAAATGAATGGGACATGAGCCTTGGTACCCGCAAAGCCATATCAGTGCCCTTTGATCAAGCAGTTCCTCTGATTTATACCATTAACATGGATTACTGCATTGAATGTTACAAATGTACAGAAAAATGTGGTGATCGGCAAGCAATAGACTTTAACCAAAAACCCCAAGAAATTGACATTGAAGTGGGCGCAATCGTGGTCGCTACCGGCTTTGACGTTTATGAACCTTATGATATGCCCCTTTTAGGCTACGGCAAATATCTAAACGTACTTACCAGCATGGAATTTGAACGCTTAATTCTAGCAGCCGGGCCTACTGGTGGAAAAGTTATCCGTCAATCAGACGGACAAAAACCCAAAAAAATTGCTTTTATTTTATGTGTCGGCAGTCGAGACAAAAACAAATACCCCTACTGCAGCAACTACTGTTGCATGTACACTCTAAAACATGCAATACAGCTTAAAGAAAAATATGACAAAGACATAGATATATACATATTCTACATGGACATTCGCAGTCCCAGCAAAGGATACGAAGAATTCTATGACCGCGCAAGAGAAAAGGGCGTAATATTCATACGTGGAAGAGTAAGTCGAATAGACGAAAATCCAAAAACCAACAACCTAACCATACACTCCGAAGACACCTTACTAGGCACCCACATAGAAATAGAAACAGACATGGTAGTTCTAGCCACCACTTCTACACCAAAAAAAGACTCAGACAACATAGCCCGTATACTCAACATTTCAAAAGATCAAAACGGCTTTTTTATGGAGGCACACCCCAAACTAAAACCCCTAGATGCGCCAACAGACGGAATCTTTTATGCTGGTGCATGCTCAGGACTAAAAGACATACCCTACAGTGTATCACAAGGTAGCGGAGCAGCATCCCGAGTAGCAACAATTATATCTAAACCCAACTGGAAAATTGAGCCTATTATCTCAACAATTGACCAAACCAAATGTATCCATTGCGGTTTATGTGTTAACGCCTGTCCATATGGCGCAATTAAATACGAAAAAAATAAACCTGCACACGTAATCCCTGCAAGCTGCCACGGATGCGGAACATGCGTTGCCGAATGCCCCTCACATGCTATCACACAACTACACTTTACCGACAACCAAATAATGGCCCAAATACACGCTGCACTGCAAGAAAAACCTGAAGAAAAAATCCTAGCGTTCCTCTGTAACTGGTGTAGCTACGCCGGAGCGGATCTAGCAGGAATTAGTCGATGTGAATACCCGTCAAGTGTACGAGTTATACGCGTAATGTGTAGTGGTAGAGTATCCAAAGAATTCATACTAAAAGCACTACATCTATGCGCAGGCATGGTCCTAATAGGCGCATGTCACTTACCCTATGATTGCCACTATATAAATGGAAACCATAAAATGCAAACAAGACTAAACAACCTCAAAAACACCCTAACAAAACAAGGTCTAACTCCAGAACGCCTCCGAATAGAATACATATCCGCAGCAGAAGGTATACACTACGCAGAAATAATAAACGAGATTGAGCAACAAAGGCAAAACATAGGAGCCAAAAAAATCAAAGAAGAAACCGAAAAACTCAAACCAACCATAGAACGCCTGTTAAAAACAAAAACAAAATCACAAATACCCACTCTACCTAAATAACAACATTTTCAATTTCTCCTAAAAGATACGTTTCTGTGGCCTCAACAATCCGTACACGTAATGATTTACCTAACAAATTCTGTGCACTTTTTACAACAATAGGTTTGTAAGCAAAATTACGGCCAACCCATGAATCTCTTATTTTTCCTGCCTCTTCTACAAGAATATCACCGCTCCAGTTCTTCCATTGTCTATTTTTTTCAAATGACAATTGTTTAACTAATTTTGTTGCAATTGAGCTTCTTTGTTTGATTTCTTCAGGCGGTACTTTACCTTCTTTCATCTTTGATGCTAATGTTTTGGGTCGGACAAAAAATTTAGACACATTGGTAATGTCTGGCTTTACTTCTTTAAGTAGTTGAAGTGTGTTTTCAAAGGCTTGTTTTGTTTCTTCTGGAAATCCAACAATAATGTCTGTTGCTAATGTTAAATTTGGAATCGCTGTTCTAAATGCTGTTATTGATTCTTTAAATTCGTTTACTGTGTAGAACCGGCGCATTTTTTTAAGCACTTGGTCGTCTCCGCTTTGAATGGGAAAATGTAGAAATTTGAAAATTTTTGGATTTTTGTAGGTTTTGATGAGCTCTGATTGTATGTCTGTTGTCATGTTGGGCGTCATCATGCCTATTCTGACTTTGAAATTTCCTTCGATTTCAGTTATTGTGTTTAAGAGTTCTGGTAGGTTATTTCCAATGTCTCGTCCGTATGCAGCGGTGTCTTGGGAGGTAATCCAGAATTCGTGTATGCCTGTTGTTATGTCTGTTTTTACACGTTGGACTATTTCGGGTATGTTGTAGCTTTTTAGTTTTCCTCTGGCAAATACTACTGCGCAATAGGAGCATGAGCCGAGGCATCCGAAATTGATTGGTAGAATGCTGATGATTGGGTTTGTGTTGATTTTGGGTAGGGTTAATGGTGGTTTTTCTTTTTGGGGTTGTTGTAGGTTTATGGTTTTTTTGTTGTTTGTTACTTGATTTAATAGGTCTATTATGTTTTCTCCTATTGATGGTCCTGCTATACCGTTGGGTTGTGTTTCTTTGTGGAGGCGTTCTGCGTTGATTTTTGGTAGACACCCGATTATTATGGTTTTTTTTGTTTTTTGGGTTTGTTTTATGGCGTTTATTATGCGGTTTTCTGTTGGTCCTTTTACAGCGCAACTGTTGAATATGATTATGTCTGCTTCTGTTTCTGTGGTGATTTGGTGTCCGTGTGTTGTTAATATTCCTTTTATGGTTTCTGTGTCTGCTGTGTTTGCTGTGCATCCGTATGTTTTGATGGCGATTTTCATGTTTGTCACGTGCGTTTGTTGTTGTAGAATGGTAAATAAGTAATAAAAACTTGAGGGTGGTGTGTTGCTGTTTTTGACATGTTTATGTTTTATGTTTAATTTTATTTTATATAGTTTGGAACCAACATATTATATACATATTAACTACATAATATGCAGAAGTATATTTGATGAAATGTACTGCTTTTATGTTCATCAAGAGGGAGCGAGCGAACATGAAATTAATTACACTATACTTACCTGAAACTTATATTAAAGCTTTAGACCAACTTGTGGATGAACGGTTCTATCCTAACCGTGCAGAAGCAATACGAGTCGCAATCCGAGACCTAATCAGCGCAGAAGTTTGGAGGCGAAATGGCGTTGACTAAACAAGACGAACTATTAAAATATCATATCGATGAAAATCTCGATACACCAAAAATCGAAATAACCCCCAAACTCGTAGACAATGCCCTACACATTTGTACACCAAAATGTGTTCACCTTGAATCCAACGAAATTGCCCTACAACCTAAAAGACAAATGACAAACACAAAAATGACAGCAAAAACGCAATTGGAAAAAATTACAAACAAACTCTACAATTTGGAAAACTGCCAAACAACAGAAAAAATACTAAATATAGATCTAGACCTCTACCAAATGGACGATCTTTAAATCCCTATCCAAAATAAAACCTTTATCTACATTCCCTCTCTACCATAAAAGACTGTCATCACTACTTTACTGTAACACTTTTTTGCCTAAAACCAATCTATCTGCTTTCTTCATACATCCACAAACCCTCTCCTACTTTTATTATAAGCCTAATTGTAACACAAAACCGAAAAATTAACCACCAACGCTACCGCAAACTAAAGACAGCACGAAATGTTCTTTCAAAAAACCGTACCTGTTAATGGTTAGTTTTTACGGTAGAAAAAATTAGTGCAAAAACTGATTACATATCCGAAATTTGTCTACAATATATTTTTGTGCTTTGTGAAAAACTTTTTCTTTCTGACGCTATGGGTGAGATCTGTTGTTGTACATTGGTCCCTAAAAATTTGGTGGTGTTCTGAAGTATTTTAATTGTTGTGTTCCGCTGTTCCAAAGGATACTTGCTTTCAAAATCACGCTTTGTACTCAAAAACACTTATAAAACAGCCACTATTTTTTGGCTACACAACAAAAAAAGATACGCCATTTAACTTATGACACTACCCGCTTTTAAGCGTTAGATTAATTACTACATTAAATTGGACGAAAGGTATAGTTTTTGTAACTTTTACAGGAAGCTTCCAAAGTATTTTTTTACTCTGAACAGATTTTGATGACATTGTACAGAAGAGTTATGTTGGTGTTGAAAGCTGAAGCCAAAAATATCTACGTGAAGTGTTGATGTTTGGTGTAAAACAAGTTTGTTATGTCTCAAACAGTAACAGTGTGCAATTGAAAAGTTGCCTAAAGATCAGTCTTAGCAATGAAAAAAGCTTTTTCCATTTTGTCTTGTTAAGAATGTTTGTGTGGGTGTTGTTTTTTGGAGAGTGTTCACCTTTAGGTAAATATGTTGTGATGTTTGTCATAGGTTCAACTGTAATGTCAAAAAGTATGGTAAACTACAAAAGTATACTTCTAAAACATTAGATAAAAACTAATAAAACCCAAAAAAATCGACACCAATTATCTATACGTGAACACTCTCTCGTTTTTGATTATGAGGTTTGTTTTATTGAATATGTATTGGAGTGCTTATAGGTGTATTTATAAGGTGTATTTTTTATAACTGAGGCGTAAGGTGAATAATGGAGGAGGGTATGTGCCACAAATTAAGGCGACAGTAAGCATAGAGAATGTTGTTGCTTCGGCTACGTTAAATCAAAAGATTGATCTTAACTCTGTTGTAAAGGGTTCTCTTGATGGTGTAGTGACATATAACCCTGTAAAGTTTCCTGGTCTAGTTTTTCGTTTAAAGCGCCCCAAGACCGCTACTTTGATTTTTAGTTCTGGAAAAATGGTTTGTGCTGGCGCCAAGTCTGAGCAGGAAGCCCGTCGTGCTGTACTTAATGTGGTTAAGGAATTAAAAAAAATTGGTATAATTATTGTAAGTAAACCTGCCCTTAAAATTCAAAATATAGTGGCTTCTGTGGTTCTAGGTGGTACGGTTGATCTTGAAAAAGTAGCTTATATGTTACGTAATACCATGTATGAGCCTGATCAGTTTCCAGGGTTAATCTATCGTATGGATGACCCTAAAGTAGTTATTCTATTGTTTGCTAGCGGAAAAATGGTTTGCACTGGTGCTAAACGAGAAGCAGATGTTCATATTGCTGTAGAAAAAATGCATGACATACTTGAGGAAACAGAATTTATTATTTATGAATAGTCTATTTGTTTTGTTTCTGTGCTAGAATCTGTACTCGGTAACAAAATTTGGTAGTGTCCTAATATATGATATCTTTATGTAGTTCGTTTGCTCCAATGTTATCTGTGAACTATATGCCAAAAGGAAGACCAAAAAGCCAAGTCAACGCAGTTTGTCAAAACCCAAAATGCACCCACCACCAAAAAGAACAAAACAAACACATCACAAAAAAGGCAAATACCACACAACAGGCCACCAAAGATACCAATGCATGCACTGCAAAACATACTTCATGGAAACCAAAGGCACACCCCTATACAAAAAACACCTAACAGAACAACAAATAATCAACATTTGCAAACACCTAGTTGAGAAAAATGGCATAAGAAGCATAGAACGCCTAACTGGACACCATCGTGACACCATAGGTGTGCTTTTAGAGGACCTAGCTGAACACGCCACAAGCGTGAATGAGTATTTTATGAAAGACCTTGGGCTTTCCCAATATGAGTGCGATGAAATCTGGACGTTTATTAAAAAAAAGAGAAAACACTACCGCGAAGCGGCACGTTTGAACCTGAAAACGGTGACTGCTACATCTACACTGCTGTAAAACGTAAATCTTACTTGTTTGCAGCGTTTTCTGTGGGTAAATGGACACAGTAAACATGTCTGTGTATGGTGCGAAAACTTGCTAAAACTCTTAAAGTGCCTTCTCTTCAGTGCCCTTTGGAGGTGTTTACTGCTGGTAATGATTGATTACGCGTATGTTTTATCTCAATGTTTTGTGCTTGGGTTGATTGATTATGGGCTATTGATTGAGGATAAAGGGCGAAAGGTTGTGTGGTTGGTAAGGAGAAGGTGGTTGTTTATGGGGAGCCTTCTTTTGGGGATATTGAAATTATAGTGGTGGAGAGTTTTAATGGTGTTTTGTGTGAGCGTGTTGGTAGACTTGTTAGAGGGCGTAAGTGTTTTTCTAAATTGAAGTGTCGTCTTGTTTGTAGCGTCGAATTGTTTTGGGTTTTATTGGACTTTTATCAATAAATTTAAACGTTTTTTTGCTATGCTTGAATGATTAACTGATCATCTGTGTCTTGGCACGAATTCTTCTATTCAATTAGATATTCTAAATTGGGACGCTGTCTTTGTTTTGTTTGATTATTGTTATGGGTTTTTTTCTTTTTTTGATATTTGGTAGATTTTGTTTATTTCGGGGATTAGGCATGCTGTTCGTGGGAGTTCTTTTTTTAAGAGTTGTTGGAATGCTTTTTGGTTAGCGGGAATGTTTGTGTGGTATGGAATGGCTAGGGGTGGTTTTGTTAGGCGGGCGATTTCAAAGCCGCTTTCTGGTGAGGCACCGATGGTTATGCCGACGCTGCAAAATACTATGTCGAATTTTTCGTCTATTCCCATTTTGGCCATTTCTGGGAATGGTAGGCTGTCGGCTGTATGGTAGATTTTTACGCCATCTTCGCTTGTTATTATGTAGGTGTTAGGGTATCTTGCATTGTGGTTGCATTTGGCTGCTTTGATGGTGACTTTGTCTATGTTGATTGTGTCTCCTATGCGTATTACTTGGAGTTTGTCAAGTGGGATTAGGTTTTTTAGTTTGAAGGCGGATGCGGGATCGGCGATGATTGGGCAGTTTGTGGTTTTTTGTACTTCTTTGATGAGGTTTGAGTCGAGGTGGTCGTAGTGTTCGTGTGTGAGTACTATGACATCGATGTTTTTTAGGTATTTTAGTTTGACTTCGACTGGGTCGATGGCGAGGGTTTTTGTTGGTGTTTTTAGTAGTATACCTGAGTATTGATTGAACCATACAAAGAGGATAGTGTTTTTTTCTGGAATTTTCTGTATCGACATAGTTTTTTGTTTCCTTATAGTATATAGTGTAATGGTTTTTAAAATTAATTACTCATGTTCTGTGTGGTTGTGGATTGTTTGGTGTGTGTTTGGGTTTGTTGATTTGTTGTTGTAGGTGTTTTTTTAGTTGTGTTTGTGGTTTGTTTTTTGATAAGGCTTAATAGTTGTTTTGTGTGATTTGTAGTTTGTTTGTGATTGTTATGGTGGATGTTTGGCTTCCTTACGGAAAAACGGATGTTTGTGTTCGTGTGCCTGCACGTAATTTGTTAGGTTCTATTGTTCCTGTTCAAACGGTTGGGGTGTCTGATGTTAAGAAAGAATTTGAGAGGGCTCTTAGCGAACCTATAGGTGGTAGTAGGCGGTTAAGTGAGTTTATTAAGCCTGAAAGTAAAGTCGTTATAGTTCTTGATAATGATAGTTGTGGTTGTAAAAGTTTTAGTGATTTTTTGTTGGTGGTGCTTGCTGAGTTGAATGCTGTGGGTGTTGTGGATGAGCGTATAACGGTTATTTTTGGTTCTGATGGTTTTGAAGCCGTTGCTTCTGATGCATGTGTGGTGTTAGGTGAAGAGGTTCTTAAACGGGTTAGGGTGGTTACTCATGATGTCAAGTCGGCGGATCTTGTTTATGTTGGTACTACTCGTTCACATGGGAATAAGGTTTTTCTTAATCCTGTTTTTGTTGCAGCAGATGTAAGAATTTTGTTGGGTGGTGTAGGTGTGCATTATTATGCTGGATATAGCGGGGGTCGGAGTGGTGTTTTATCAGGGGTTTGTGGTGTGGAAACTATTAGGTATAATACTGCTATGATGCTTAATGGTAATGCCAAAGCTGGTGTGTTAGAGGATAATCCGGTACATGAGGATATGACTGAGATTGCACGTTTGGCAAAAGTAGATTTTATCGTTAATTTTGTTGAGAATAGTAAGGGTGAGCTTGTAAAAGTTTTTGCGGGTGATTTGGAAGCAGCATTTTTGGAGGCGGTAAAGTTTGTAAATGAATTATACAAAATTACCGTTAATAGTAGAGCTGATATTGTTGTTGTTAGTGCAGGTGGACATTTATTAGATTTGACTTTATATCAAGCATGTACGGCTTTAGAGAATGCTTTAGATGTTGTTAAACGAAATGGAGTTATTGTTCTTGTTGCTGAGTGCTCTAAGGGATATGGTAATCAAGTATTTTATGACTGGATGAATAGGTTAACTGATCTAAAAAGCACCGAAAAAGAGATTAAACGTACTTTTGCACTAGGCGGCCATAAAGCATATGGATTACTAAAAATCCTTCAAAATCACCCAATTATCCTATTATCCTCTTTACCTGATTATTATGCAACAACAGTATTTAAACTAAAAACTGCCCGAGCCGTTAATGACGCATTAACTGAAGCTTTCAAACTTGCAGGATCTGCTTCAAGAGTATGGACCATACCTGCAGGATACTGCTCTTTACCCGAATATAAAGCTCCAGAAGACCTGAAAAATTAAGCAACAACAACCTAAACAAGAAAAGTGATAGCCTAAAGAGCGTAAACTTTAAGTCCACTAAATTATACGTACTAAAGGCGACAAAATGGAAAATTCCTACAAGCTGCGAAAATTTACTCCAAACGATCTACAATCAGTAATGCAAACAAATCGTGTATGTCTCCCAGAGAATTATACTGATTTTTTCTTCATGGATCTACACCAACGCTACCCCGAAACCTTTGTTATAGCAGAAGAAAACGGCCAACTCTTAGGATACATTATGTGTAGAATTGAAGTAGGTCTATCAAACATGGGCTTAGGCGGTTTAACACGTAAAGGACACATAGTTTCTATTGCAGTAATGCCTCAAGCAAGACGCAGAGGCGTAGCTCAAGCAGTTATAAATCAGGCTATAGAAGGCATGAAATACTACAGATCAAAACAAGCCTTCTTAGAAGTCAGAGTGACAAATGAACCAGCTATATCGCTCTATAAAAAACTAGGCTTCGAAATAAGCAGAACCATAAACGGGTACTACTCAGACGGTGAAGATGCATACGTAATGTCAAAAAAAATAGATTAACAACAAACAAATAATCTAATCAATATGTAATCAATACATCTTTTTCATTGTTTTTTATTTCTCTCATAATGATAAAGGTACTCTTGTGCATAACCTGCATAAGAACCAAAATAATTTCTACCAAACAAATTAAGTTTCTCATATTCTCCATTGCTTAACGAGTTATGACCTCTAAGTCGCTCCACCAAATCCTGTGGTAAATAATCTGCATAATGATTAAGCAATATACGCTTAACCCAAACATCCACTGGAAAAGCCTCCATTTTACCTAATGAAAACAAAAGAACGCAGTCAGCAACCTTCAAACCTACACCCGAAAACTCAAAAAGCTGTTTCTTTGCCTCAACATACGGCAACTGCCTAAAACTCTCCAAATCAACATGCTCTTCCCAAACACGCCTAGCTGTTGCCTGCACATATTTTGTCCTATAACCCAAACCACATTCCTCTAAACCCTGCACACTAACCCCGGCTAACCTTTCAACAGATGGAAATAACCAAAACTCTTGGCCATCAAAACGACATTTTTCACCATACTTTTGAGACATTTTGAAAAGCGTCTGTTCAATAGCCACTATATTTTTGTAGGTGGCACAAATAAAACTGATTAAACACTCCCAAGGATCTTGACGAACAAGACGTAAACCTCTAAACTGCTCTATAGCCGCTGAAATGTAAACATCTTTGTTAACACTCTGAGTTATTTCTGCTAAATCATCTCCTAATCCAAAAAAAGCTTTAACAAATGCTGTATCTACCCCTTCAAATTCTAAACAGTTACCCCTTTGACGAATTTTAAAAACTCTATCCTTTGTAAGACCATACCACCAATCTTTTTGCTTTCTAAATCGAAACACTTGACCGCAACAAAGCGTAAAATTCAAATCAAACGCTACATCCAATTCAAGTTTCATTTTAATGATTACTCCATGAACTTGTCTGGTTTAGGCACGTTTTCATCTAAACCTTTACGTTTACGCAATTCTGGTATTGTTTGATTGGCAAGTTTTTCCGGAAGTTTCTCCCAATGACTAAATATTAATTGCCAGATTGCCCTGCCAGAAGTCGCAGAACGTAACTCTTTAGAAAAACCAAATGCTTCCGCAACCGGTATGAAACCCTCTATGGTGGTAAGTAATCCATTCTGCTCAAAATTTTTAACTTTACCCCGATAAGTAGTTAAAATCCTTGAACACTCACCTGTAAACTCAGAGGAAACCAAAACAGTCGTAGCATAAATAGGCTCAAACAAAACAGGTTTAGCAGTTAAAACAGAAGCAAATATGGCCTTACTTACTCCACACATAACCTCAAAAGCATCAACTTGATAAAAATTAAATTGCAAATCAACTAACTTTACCTTAACCTGCCGTATAGGCTCACCACAAAGAGGCCCTGCTCGACAGGCATATTCAAATCCACTAACTAACAACTTTAAAACCGACTCAGAAAAAACTTTAGCTACACCAACATTTACAAAAACATTACCTCTTAAATCAAAACAAAGCTCAGTTACATTCTTTTCAGAGAGGCATCCTTGCTTTTCCTGTACAGGTTCAACTTGAATACTATAACTATTCTGATTATCTTGGCCTTTCACGCAAGCAACAACACCCTGTTGAGTAATACCTTCCATATAAACAACCCTTGGTAAAGAAATCATAACCTCTAAACCAAAATCCCGCTTTAACTGGTTAGTTGCAATTTCAAGATGCAACTCACCCATGCCACTTAGCAAATACTCTCCCGTCTCTTTATGAGTAGTTACCTGCAAATTTGGATCCTCCACAGCCATTTTTTCTAAAGCTTCAAGTAATTCAGAGAGTTGTTTGGGGTTTTTAGGCTCAATAGCCACAGTCATAACTGGCTCAGAAACATACTTTATGTCTTCAAAAGGCGGTATTTCTTCTTTATGAGTTAAATCAACAAGAGTTTCTCCAGCCTTAACCATAAGAGGTAAAAAAACTGTGCCTAAATTGCCTGCTGTCATTTCAGAGACTTCTTCTTGGAAAAAACCCATATCAAGACAAACTTTGCTAACCTCTACCTCTGTTGAAGCGTTAACTAAATAGACTCTATTTCCTTTGCAAATTTTTCCTGAAAAAACCCTTCCTGATGCAATACAACTACCATCTGGTGCTGCTACAACATTGGTTATATACATGATTGTGGGGTTATCATCTTGGCATTTGGATAAGGCGTTTTCTAAAGTTGAATTTGCGTGTGTTTTTTGGAGGGTGTTAGCGCGGTGTGTTTGTGCTTCGTATGGGTTAGGTAATGTGTTTATTACCATTTCAAAGATAGCTCTATGTATTGGAACTGTTTTGAGCCTTTTAATGTCTTGTTGTTGGTAAGCGGTGATTATGTCTTGAATTTTTATGTCTTTTTGTTTAGCTATATCTACGGTAAAGCCCCATCCGTGTAATGCTGCTCCAAAGGCCACATTTCCTTTCTTAGGACTTATTTTCCACTGTGTTTTATGGGGGGGTTTGCTGTAAACTTCGATGAGGTCGTTGAAGCGGTCGATGATGTAGCTGAGTTTTTTTTGGATTTGTTTTGCGTCAAGTTGTAATTCGGTGATTAAGCGGTCTACTTTGTTGATAAATAGCACTGGGTGAACGTGTTCTTTTAGGGCTTGGCGTGTGACAATTTCTGTTTGTGCCATAATTCCTTCTACAGCATCTACAATAACTATTACGCCATCGATTGTTCGAAGTGCTCGTGTGACTTTACCTGTAAAGTCGACGTGTCCTGGTGTGTCTATTAAGTTGATGATATAGTTGTCGTCTTTGAGGGTTTTGTAGAGGAGGCTGATGTTGGCGGTTTTTATGGTGATTTTGCGTTTTTGTTCTTCTTCTAGATAGTCAAGTACTCGCGCTGTTCCTGCCATTGATGGCGCAAGCATGCCTGTGCCTGATAGTAGTGTGTCTGCTAATGTGGTTTTGCCGTGATCTATATGGGCAATTATGCCTACGTTACGGATTGCTTTTTTGTTGTTCATTAATTTTTGTATTTGTGTTACTTGTCTAAATCGTGGCATCAAGCAAACCCTATTTTATGGTCTTTTAGAAGGGGTACGGTTATTAAAATTTAATAGTTCAAAGTCTTTTACTGTGTTGTTAAAAAGAGGAAAAAAATGAAGCCATCTGTTAAATTAGCTGTTGAAGATTTATGTAAGGAACCGTATGCGTCTGTTCTTTGTTATCCACATGCTGAGTTCTCGATGGTGGGTAGTAGGATTTTGGAGT
>JAITMO010000042.1 GCA_031277345.1 Candidatus Bathycorpusculum soli | reverse complement strand
TATTTGCCTTGTCTCTAGGGGTTATGTATGGACAATATCAGAGCCTCTTAAAAGTACTGATGAAAATCTACGGACGAAGCAAATGGGTGGTTTTTCGATTTTGCTTCGATGATTTTTAGGGTTTTTTGTGTTATTAACCATGTTTTGTGAACTTTGCTGTTTTCAACATTTGTTAGTTTTAGTAGGTATTTTTTGAGGTGCATTGTTGTGTTTGCTGGTTGCTTTTTGTTGAGGAGCATGTTTGTTTCTTTTTTTTGTTGGTGTGTTTTTGTTGTGGTGTTGGCTAGTTTTTAGTTATTGTTTGTTGAGTGTTTTTAGTGTTTATGTTGTTTTGTTGTTTGCGATGTGGGTGTATTGTTTTGTGTTTAGTAGGCTAATTGCGGTATTATTTTGGGTTGTTGTATGTTGTTGCATCACAGTTGTGTTGTATTGGTTGGTAGGGTATTTTAACAACCAATGTATGTAACTAGTATTCACCAGTTTGTTTGTGGGTTAAACAGTTATCTCAATTATTTCTGTGCACTATTGCTATTAGATGTGTTAGCAAACACTTTATTATACAACCACAACTAAAAGAGTAAATGAAGTGTTTTAATGAGTACCGAAATTGACAGAGTAAAACTTCGCAGATGGCGTAAACGCGGTTTTTACAGCGAAGCTGCCCTAGTCAAGTTGCTTAAAAAGAAAGGTTACTCAGCTGTTCGAGTTCCCGCAAGCAACCCAAGCCTAAACCCTCTACCCGACGTTATTGCTCGCAAAGGCAAACACACATACGCATTCGAAGTTAAAAACGCTACATACTATGCATATTTTCCTAAAATCCAAATTGACAAACTCTTCCGATTCCTAGATGAATTCATCCCAACAAACAATGACTACAAACACCCCGTTGTTGCAGCACACCTAGGAAAGCGTTGGCTATTTAAAGAAATCACTTGGACTGACTGGAAAAAAGACAAAATTCCTGAAAAAGTCCGAATACTAAAACGCGACCGAGGCAACCTTAACATAGATAAATCCTACCAAGAAGAAACCCCAGAACCACAAACATGATATGTCAATCGGTATACAAAAGCATAAACAAAACACAGAAAAACTCTTCATCATGTACAGGCAAAACCAAAACAACTCATTACAAAGATCATCTATGATAAAGCACAGATAAGCTGATTCAAATACACAAACTACTACAGAGCTTCTAAAAAAGAGAACAGATAAATAAACTACCTCTTGAGTTAAACCACACAAAAGAGCAACAACGGCACACAACTCTTGCTTTTACAGTTCTGCAGTCTTTAACGTCTTTTTTGCAATAACACCGACAAATAGTACAGCTATTAACACAATTACCGCCACCAAGACATACTCCAACGAGCCCAGCCCTTTGGCTCTTCTTTATCATCTAAGCGTAGGAGAAACATTATTGTTTCCATCAGGTTCATCAGGTGTTGGTTTTTGCACGGGATTGTTTGGCGTTAAAGAATTTGGTGATGGTTTATTTGATGAAGAACCGATAGAACCATCACCAGACGAAGTAGGACGCAGTTAGTAGTGATATAGCAGATTAGTTTAAGAATTACACTCTTCGAAATGGGTGTACATGGCTTCTTGTAGTGTTTCACATTTAGGCATCAAATCAGGCAAAGCACGCTTCAAATTAGCCCACCTGCACTCAATTCTGTTAAAGTCAGGCGAGTACGCCGGTAAAAATAACAAACAAACACCACCCACAACAATAACAAACAAACACCACCCACTAAAAAACACAGCCATCCAAAAACAACCACAACACCAAACAAAACACAAGAAACAAACGCATTTTCAAACAAACCCTTCAAAAAACATCTAAAAACAGAACTCCAAAACAAAACAACACACCCATCACCAAACAGCACTTACAATGAAACCTCCACCCACACCACATACCCAACACACCCACACCCTAAAGCACAACCATACCCACAAACTAAAACCCTCTACAACACCGCATTTATCAATACAGACACGCTTATAACCTGGAAACGTAGACGGGATTTCTAGAAAAGTTTGTCTTCCTCTTTCTGATTTTTCACTATAGGTAAATGATTTTTTTACGCGTTATTTTTAGTTTAACAAGAGCAACGTGCATGGAGGAGGTTTTTACGTTGAAGTGTTGGGTAGTTTTTTAGGTATGCATTGGGGCGTTCTTGTATGTATTGTTCTTGATTGTTTTGGGTCTATTTTTCTTTTGTGTGCAGGGTTTTTTTGGGAATGTTGAATGTTTCACAGGTTTGTTTTATGGTATGTCCTTTTTTTTCTAAAAGATAGGACAGCTTCTCTGAAATCCAAACTATACGTCATAATAAACAATAAAACACAGTGCAAAATTTAAACTAGACTGCTATATAATGGAAGAAAATGAGTCACACCATAAAGACACAAGTGGTTGTAAACAAGGTAGATGGTCAAATTATTTGTACGACCTAAAACCAGCGGAATTTAGAATACTACAATTTTGCTAAGAATTCAGGGTTTAAGCGGTTGATCTTCTGCATGATTTGAGGATTGACAAAACATTCTGGTCTTAACACGATGTACATATACGAAAAAAAAAGAAATGGCTAATTAGAAGATTATTTGTTTTTTCTTTTAGTTGCCAAGACGATTGCTACTGGAACTATTACAATAGTTGCTAAGACACCCCCTATAAGAGCAAGCACACTAAAAATATGTGATGTATCGGGTGTTTGTTTAGATGACGATGGACTATCTGAAACATCAGCATCTGTTGGCGGTTGTTCTGAATCTGCACTTGATGAAAACAAAGAGTCGACCTTTGCGTTTATCGATGGTGTCTTTGTACCGGTGCTCGTTGAAGACGATATAGACTCATCATTTGTGTTTGTTGAGGGCATATTTGCTGACGGAAGTGGACCGTTAAAATGTGGAATCTCAAATTCAACCACAGGATTAACCAACGGCTTACTATCCACCATCTTTGACTCTGGCTCATTTACATCGGCATACATTACATAAGCTGTATCCCACACCCCCAAATCAGCTATTCGCGTAGCATATGGATACCTCATAACATAGTCACCATAGTAATTCCGATCCAACGTTGGATAAAAAGTTCCAAACCCTATCATACCAACATTCACCAAATTATTTTCTGTCAGAACAATCAAACTACCGCCACCATAAGTCAAATCAAAGAGCACATCGGCAAAAGTATTATGCATAAAAAGATCCTCACCAACACCAGCGTTACCCATGAAACGTATTCGGGAATTCTCAAAATAATTACCCACAAAAGTACAGTTCCTTCCACCAGCACCTGAAATACCTCCATTACTTATCTTTAAATTCTTCACAACAACATTCATACAACAGTCTGCATTATGATCATCATAAGGTTTATGATTGACACCTAAAAGTAGACTACCGTTAAGGGTGTATCCTGCGCCATCAATTACAATATCGTGTGCGTGAACATTAATTGTGCCTGAAATATTGTCCTTAAATGTGTAAACATTATCATTTTGTTCAAGCATTTTCGTGTTTGGTTCAATAGTTCCATCAGGCGTAATCTTGATATTGAGTGTTTCCTGCGCGTTAACAGATGTCAAAGAAAGAAGTGGAAATGAAATCATTAAACACACTAACAATGTTGTACTGAGAATTTTCTTCATTTATTTTCACCTCCGCTCTACTCCTCGTTTAGTTACTATCAGAGCAGTTACTGTTAAAGCCGCCACTATAACCGATAATAGTTTATTCATATAAACCACTAATATTTTAGCTTATGCTACCTAAAAAGCTTTCATCAAACAATAGCTTTAAAACAAAAAGTTGGTATACAAAAGCATCAACCAAACACAGTTCAAAAACAGTTTTTAAAAAAAAAGTAGAAAAGTTTGAAAGATTTATTCTTTCAATAACAATCTTTGCCTTTCTTTTTCTACTGCTTCTGCTATCTGCTTTGTCGCTTGCTCCATTGCCTTAGCCGTAATTTTTTCAACATCAGCCTTAGCCAGCTCATCAGTTACTTGTTTATTTGTCTGCTCCATAACCTGCTCAGTAATTGTTTCAACATCAACTTCTTTCTCCATAAGAACATCACCAGACTGCAACTGCATCTTCAAAACCCATCCATCCTCAAGATACTTAGACAACTCTTTTTCAGCAACAACTTTCTGAATAAACCTGCAAATACAATTATTCAAAGGTCTATTACATCTTGGACATACACATAGGTGTAGTGTTCCTGCTGGCACAGTTTTACCACACTTTGCACATGTGGTTAGTACACATGTGTGTGTTTCCCCTGCTGGCACCACTATGCCACATTTTTTACATCTAATTATACCTGTTTTACAGCTTATATGGTGGAGTATTCCATAAGCGTAAGGTCTGCCACAGGATGGGCATAAACAGCCATGGTCATATGTTTGTCGTTCGCCACATATCGGACATGGATTAAAAGGATGACTATGCATAAATGGTCCCGTTATAACTTCTCCACATATTGCGCATATATTACTATGTCCTGTGCATATCTCTATTCCTACAGTAGGTTTACCGCATGTTGGACATTGAAGAGCTTTTGGAACACAAATGTGTACGGAGTAAGTTCGTTTTCCACATCGGTCGCAGAATATTGGTTGCTTTACTATATCT
>JAITMO010000212.1 GCA_031277345.1 Candidatus Bathycorpusculum soli | reverse complement strand
TGAAACGTTTGGCTCGCAGGACTATTTGCTATTCTAAATCATTAAAGATGCACAAAATCCTGTTTGGTTTGCTCATAAATGTGTTGGAATTTAACTGTCAACCATTTTGATACATGACCCATATTTGGGTATATGCACAAAACTAAAATTGAATTTTTGGAATCACCCACGACATCTTACAGTTTACGTTTCCGAAATAGTTTAGAAAAGGTCTTTATCTCTGAAAAAGGCGCTGCAATTTTTCAGTCCACTAATAGACCTCTTGCAAAACTGTTATTTTTCATAGTTACAAATTCCACAAATCAAGTTGAATCTTAAACTGAAGCGTTTTCTACGATTACGATACCGATCTGACACAATTTTAAACCGCTTAATCAAACCAATCACATGCTCATTTAAAACCCGTTCACTTGAAACCATACGATTAAACACTTTATCCTCCCTAGTTAACGACTTTTTCTTACTACGCTTTAATGGAATTACTGAATTAGCATGAAACTTTGTAATGCCAACATACCCTGTGTCTACAACAGCTTTAACTTTAGAGTCAATTTTTAGTTTAGACTCTTTAAACAATCTAAAGTCATGACGCCGTCCATTAGCAAAATTGGTGCAAATAATTTTGCCATCAGCTTTGTTTACAACCACCTGTGTCTTTATGGTATGTTTCTTTTTCTTGCCACTGTAGTAGTATTTTTGCTTTTTTTAGGACGCTCAATTGGAGATTCTGTTGCATCAATTAGCACTACTTCATAGTCCATGTCACTTTTTAGTAATGCTTTGCGTCCGGGTAGTGAGAATGCTCCATCCTTTATTAGCGTGTTTTCTACCCATTTTATGATACGGTAGATGCTGCTTTCACATACTCCATAACTTGCCGCTACGTGAGCATAGGTTCGATATTCCCGGATGTATTCTAAAGTTGCTAGTAGCATGTCTTCAAGGCATAATTTGGGTTTTGGACCTCCTTTGGAAGTCAATCCATGCTTAGCTGGACGTAAAATTGTTAACATTTTTTCAAAAGTTGTCCTCTTAACACCAGTAACCCGACGAAACTGCTCATCCGAATAATCTTGTATATTTTCATACTTCACAACAAATACACATCATCAACAAAGAAAACAAAACATAGATTTATGAGTTTTGCAAGAAGTCTAATGTAAGCGCGATTATTTATTTTGAAGCATACATTTTGTATATTTCATAGTTTTTTGTCGACTTAAAACGCGAAAAAGAAAAAGGGATTAAATGTTGCAGAAAGAAATGTTGCTTGTGGCGATGTCGTCACGTAATCATTAGTCCGAATTTAACCCTTTGTACCATTTATAAATAAACTGGAGCAAAGTTTTTGACACTATAGCCATGTCACTGTAGTCATGTATGTTGAATGTTACAAAAAATGTTTAGGAATTTTGAGCAGGTTACTGTTGTAGTTAACACACCTTTGAAAAATTATACACCAGACATTGGCCATGAACTACTCTGCTTACAGCTAACACTCTTGCCAAGAAGTCATCTTACGTGGGAAATAAAAAGCGGGAAACAAACAAAAAAATATATCACATTATAATGGGGGCAAATACACAGATTTGACCGTTGTGCAACACAATTATCCTGTTAATATGCACTATAAACAAAATTTCGTCATGCATAAATGGTTTTTAGACCATTTTATCATAAAATAAAATTGTTTTGCAAGTTTCCCACGTTTCCCACACAACCGCAAAAACATTCAAAACAGTTTCCCCTCTCGCAGTTATTAACCGTCACATCTAAATAAAACACCAAAAACACCCAACACGCTCGCCCACGACAAAAACATACACACAACATAAAATCAAATGTTACACATTTCACTGTTGTTTTAATGTAGTTTTGTTTTTTCTTTTTTTCTGCTTTTACTTTGTAAACCGCTCATAAACATTGCTACTTTCGCTTTGAGACTAATGTAGCCACCATTGCTGACACAGATGACACTAATTACATTGTTTTTCTGTTAAAAGAAAAAAGAAATAAAAGGAAATTATGTTTTTCGAAGAAAACAAAAACTGTTGATGTCCTCCCCCATTTTAAAACGTGTAGGAGAGAACAAATAATGCAAGTGTTTTTTCTCAGTTCACATTTGAAATTATGTAAGGTTATCCTGAAAGTTTTTGTTTGAAAATTTCCCAAAACATAAAGTATAGCATTTTTATATGCATGTAATAGTTTACTCAGAAGAGAAGCTGATTATTATGACGGGTGTCAGAGTTTTCAAGGGCAAAATCACTGCAAAAGGAACGGAGATAGCAGTGTTGTCAAAGGGTGAGGATGATGATTTTATCAGTTTGACGGATATTGCGAAGTATAAGAATGCTGATGACGCGTTTATTGTCATAAATAATTGGATGCGTGTTCGAAACACTATTGAGTATTTAGGTTTGTGGGAGCAGTTAAATAATCCTAATTTTAAACCTATCGAATTCGATAGGTTTTTACATGAAGCGGGTGCAAATGCGTTTACGCTTTCACCTCAAAAATGGGTCAACTCTACCAACGCAATTGGTATTTCTGTAACGCCTGGTCGTGGTGGCGGTACATACGCGCACAAGGATATTGCTTTTAAATTTGCGGCGTGGATTTCAACAGAATTTGAATTGTATGTTATCAAAGATTATCAACGCCTTAAATCAGACGAGAATAGTCGGATTTCTCTTGAGTGGAATGTAAAGCGGATTTTATCAAAAATAAACTATCGCGTACATACAGATGCAATCAAGAATAATTTGATTCCAAAGATGCTTACTGCTGGACAGAGGTCTTTTGTGTATGCTGATGAGGCGGATGTTTTGAATGTTGCTTTATTTGGAGTTACAGCTGTTCAGTGGAGAAGTGAAAACAAGGATAAGGAGGGTAATATGAGGGACTATGCATCAATTGAGCAGTTGCTTGTTTTGGCTAATCTTGAGAATGTGAATGCGCTTTACATTAGTAAGGGCGTGTCGCAGTCAGAGCGGATTGAAGAACTTAACCACTTGGCGAGAGAGCAACTTTCAGCTATGCTTCGCAATAAAAGTGTAGATAAACTAAAAAAACTTGAAAACAAAAAACCATAAGGCAAAATACCCTTTTTCTCTCTTCGTTAACTACCTGAGCAGTTTCTTGTAACCATTATTGATGTTTTTATGCTGTCGGATAATGAAAAATGTTGTTCACTCTACGGTTTAAGAGAAAAAAGAGGGGTAAATGGATGATTTCTCTACGATATACTGGCGCAATTCCCATCCCCAGCTCTTTGGTATGAACCCCTATAAGTTTGTGAGGTCCAAAAATTTTTTTGGACTTTAGCGTTGTTAAACTCGTTTTCTGAAAAGACTATAACCGTCGTCTATTGTGTAGACGTATTCAAATTCAGATACTGCTTAGTTTTGTGGCTTTTGTTATGGTTGTGGCTTATTTTATTTGGTACATTCTTTTTATTATTTTTTGATATGATGGTTTTAACTTTTCTAGTTTTTCGTAGAATTCTTCTAGAAATGGTGTTATTCCTTCTAATGCTTCTTTAGCTACGTCTTGTGTGTATTGAGTATTGATGTAGTTGGTGTCTTTGTTGTATTTGTTGTTTACATCTCTAGTTTTAGCTGCTTGTTGTACTGAGTTGATTTTGCTTAATAGTTCAGGAATGTTTTTTACTTCTTTTTTGTTTAACGGTTCATTTCTTGTTATTTTGTTTATTAAGAGATGATCATCTAATCTAAGATAAACCGCTTTACCTTGCGCTTCTAGAATTTTACCTTGAACTGCACCTGATTGCTTTTTATCTAAAATCTGTTTACTGCCATCATTGTTGTTGTTGGGTTTGATTATGAAGTCTGTTGCTACGATGTTGTTAAGACTTTTAGTTGGGTCTGTAGGCAGCATTAAGGAGAATTTTTCTGTTCCTTCAATACCTGCGCCCATTTCAACTGTGCCATAGTATTCTTTTGGGTTAGTATTTAGTATACGTCGACCAGCGGGGAGTTCATCAAATTTTTCTAATATATCATTATACTTTTTTACTAATTCTTCATTTACCTTTTTTGAACTATCTGTTGGCTTACCTAGATACATTGAAGCTGTATGCCAATTACCATCATATTCTAACACTTGTTTAGCTGTGTCAAGAGTCTCCTGTGGATTTCTACCCCGTCTTATAGTAAATATCAATGAAAGTTTTTCTCCATCTAACGGATTTGTTCTATCTACCTCACTTATTCCCCGGTCAACCACAAGAAAACTAGTATTCTTTGGAACACCTACAAGTTTAGCCTCTTTCACAATTTCTTCAACTGAATGCCCCGGTATATCTGGATTTAACCCGCCATTAACCTTCATAGCTTCCTTAAGCCTTAGTGCATTATCAACACTTAAAATATGGCCTCCAAACGCTGCCAGAATTTCCTTAGCCTCTTCATACCTATTTTTATCCCCCTCAATAAAAACCGTGTTTTCAGCCGCGCAAACCACTCCATGATCAAACCCTTTAGACTTTATACTTGCCTTTAAGGCCCTAACAATATTTGCACTTTTTAAAATAACCACAGGCGCATTTCCAGGACCTGCCAAAAAAAACTTTTTCTTACTAAGCAAACCCGGCTTTTCCTTCTCTATATCTGGTAATAATTTTTTCACCAGCGGCGCACCACCTACCGCAGCTATAATATCCGTACCCTCATGCTCTATAAACGCCCTAGTATACAAAGTAGGATTTTTAACAACAATCAAAAGATCCGAAAACACCTCTATGTCCTCCTTCGTAAACCTTACCCCTTCTTCACTGTCAGCATTCAACTTTTTAGCCGACTCCCTTAAACTCTCACACAACACCTCTCCTGCCATAATAGACGACTTTTGCGCGTTTGGATGCGGTAAACATATAAATGAATTACCTGCAATAAACCCATTCTCTGAAGCATTAATCAACGTAGAAATTGGATTAGTTTTAGGCGTAAGAACAACCATAGTCCCACCACCACTCCCTATAACATCCCCCTCACGAAATAATGTATGTATATTCTCAATAAAAGTATATTCAGCCGCTACAGCCTTCTTAAACTTTTTATCAGGCACATTACCCATTTTAGTCTCCTTAACAGCAGCATCAGCAAACTCTCCACTATACTCACGTGCAACAACTGCTAACTCTAAAATAACCCTATACCTTTCCTTTAAGGACAACGCTAAAAACAACTCACGCGCCCTCCTAGACCGGTTAACAAATGCATTTACATTTTTATCAACAACAAATCTCAACACAGCCTCAGGTATCGCTCTAATCTCATCAAATGTTAACACTTGAGACATTACCCTCTTACTAGTAACATCTACTAACTCCTCAAACTCCCTACTCAACACAGACATTACTTTCTACATCCTGTCAAACATTGAATACAAGACATACTCTAAATTATAAACCTACAAATCTCATAAAGCGAGCTTTCATAGAAGTGCGATGAAAAAACCTTTTTGTCACTATTAACTTCTATAACTTTTGGAGCGGCTAAAAAGAAACGCTGACATGTTTTTAGGGCTTTAGACCTTGTCCTGCAAAATGGTGCGTGCTCCTCTAGCGGATAGGTGGCGTGGGTCATAGAGCTTGTATAGGAAAAAGCTGCTAAACACTAAAAGAGCACTTTCTTAGCTACTCCAAACTAGAAGGTGCAAGTATGGAACAAAAAGTTTGTGGCATAGGCGTTTACAGGGACATATTAGTCGCAACCATACTACTAGACAATTAACATTCAACAGCAAAAGAAGCAAACATGAAAATTTCAAAACAGCTAAACCGATATGGAACAATTAAAAGGACAAGTTGTCACAATATCAATGCAGAAGAGTTGTAATGGAATCCACCGGTATGTACTGGATCATACTATGCCTTGTTTTAGAGGAATCAGGTTTTCAACTAGTTCTAGTAAATGCATGTCAAGTTAAAGGTATACCGGAAAAAAACCGGTTAAATCGTCTCGGAGTGGTTAGTGCATCTGCTTGAATCAGACTTGATTAAACCCAGTTACATTCTACTAAAACAACTGTGTGAACTATGAGTTTTGATCTGTTTGCGAGTAAAGTATGTGTAAACTAAATTTAATTCAAAAATTGATGTTAAAAACTACTCATTTGATTCAATGTATGTTTAAGTTCAAAATTAAGTGGTGTTTTTGGAAAAGTAGGCAAAGAGGTTCTAAGCGGTTTTATGAAAGGTGAAACTGTTGAAGACATTTTAACTTCAGCAAGAGTTTGTTCCACTTCACTTTTTTCCATTTCAAGCTTCATGAAAGGTGAAGCTGTTGAAGATATTTTAATAAATGCTAATAACGGGTTTCTGATTGATGGAAAAGTTGGTCTCTTTGAGGTTGTTAAGGGGTTGTTATGTTTGTGTTTGATGAGTTGGCTAGGGTGTGTTGATGTTTTGGTGGTTCAGATTTGTGGGATTGGGGTAAAGATGGTGGTTTTGATTGGTTAGTGTGATTTGGAGGTTGTTTGTTTGGTTTTAGGTGTAGGAAAGTTGTCGGTTGTTATCATTTTTGGTTGAGTTGGGGGTTTTAAAGTGGTTTGGTAGTGGTGGGCGGGTGGTTGTTTGGTGTGGGTTTGTTTTGTTGGTGT
>JAITMO010000182.1 GCA_031277345.1 Candidatus Bathycorpusculum soli | reverse complement strand
TTGTTATGGTGTTTATTGTTGTGTTGATGAAAGTGGCTCAGCCGCAAACAAGTGTTCTTAATGATTGGGCAGGGTTAATTCAGCGATGTTCTTTGTTGACTTTTTATGTTTGGATTTTTGTTTTTTCTTTGAAATTAAAAAAGAATGTATGTATTTAGTTCAAATATACGTTTTTAGTTGAAGGGTGGTTTATGTTTTGTATTTGTTTCTGGAAGATGTCTAAGTGAGTTTGGTTGGGCGGTTTGTTGTTGTTTGATGTGTTTGTTTGGTGTAGTTTGTTTTTAGTTGAGAATTGTTGTTTGGTTGTTTTGTGTCTTTTTATAGGTTGTTTTTGAGACGGTTGTCTGTTGAATGTTTAATGTTGATGCGGTAAATTATTAAATGGGGTTTTTATGTTATTAACTCAATAAAATTACTTGCTAAAATGTGTAAAAATTAAACCAGAATAGTATCTAAACATCGCTTAACGGCAATGTTAGAAGCAGAAAACTAAATTAAAATGAAGAAAAATAGATGTGTTAAACACGTTTCTTGGTTTTTTGTGAAGGTTTTATTTGAAGTTGTTTTTCCATGCTGGAAGTTTTTTCATTGCAATCAATACGCCTTCTTCTGCTTCTTTACGAGTTAAATCATGCGTTTTAATAACATATTTTATCATGCTCTCTTTTACCTCCTCAAAAGACTTCAAAGACCCATCAGAACGAGAGCAGTAAATACAATACTCTTTAGCTTCATCATTTAGTGCAAAATCCAATTTATTATTAAGAGGCATATTACAGGAAATACAATTCTTCATACAATATCCCAACCAGTAACTTTATTTTAACACTAATAGTATAAAAGTTAAGTGTGTTATTAAGATATCTTTTAAGGGTTCTGTTAACTTCATGGGTGATGCTTTTTCCTGTTAACTTTCGGGTGACAAAAAAGCAGTTTTTTAGGATTTGAATTTAGATTGTTAACTTTCGGGTGATACGCACGACGTACGCATGAAAATTAGTTTGCAGATACGATTTTTAACATTCATGGAGTAAATTTTGTCCATGTTAACGTTCATATAATGACCAAATAACTCGCCTGATTTTTAAAGCAAGAAAAAAGAGAAGACATCAATACATAGGATAACTTAATAGAAGTCCTAAACTAAAAAACAAAACTGGAAAATTAGTTGATGTTAAGCAACTTTGGGTTTGCTTGCGTTTTCTATGATGGTTTTCCATTTGTTTTGTCCCTCAATGATTATTCCGCAAGCATCTGCGGGTGTTTTTCCGTTTAGGGATTCGTGTGGTCTTATATAGTTGTGGTAAAGTTGGTAGCCTTTTAGAATTTGTGTGTCAGGTTTTTTGAGGCCTCGCATGGTTTTTTCTCTGTCACGGAATTCGCCGTTCATACGTTCCATCTTGTTATTATGAATGTCTCCTTTTAGTTTGATGTGTCGTATGTGTTCAGTTCGTGTTTCTTTTTTGTGTGTATAGAACTCTTTTTTATATGCTACATGATAAGAAGGTAAACCATCGGTGACAAAAACTTGCGACTTCTTTCCCGTCAACTCTTTGGACACTCGCAAAAGATTTCTTGCGTCATGTGTATATTTGCTGTCGGCGACTTCTTGAGCAATCCAAAAACGAGTTTCATCATCCATCATAGCAAACAAATACTTCATATTACCACTAAACTTGATATATATCTCATCAGCTCTCCAAGTATCACTCACATTAGGTTTTATCTTTCCAAGATACTCTGACATTAGAGCAATGTACTTGTTGATCCATTTTAATACTGAAACATGGCTAATTGTAACTCCTTGTAGTTTAAGGAACTTCTGAATGTTGCGTAAACTTTCACCTGTAAAGTATAGTTGCATTGCTGAAGTGATTATTTGAGGACTGGCTTTCATTCCTTCAAAATCAATATTGATGCTAAAACGTTTACCGCATCCTTTACAGAGATAACGCTGAAGATCATATTTTTTATTGTGCCGAATTGCATCTTTAACTATATACTCAGAACCACAGTAAACACATTTTGAAGCCCATATCGGCTGAATAACAACATTGCGTTTTACTTGCTCTTTCATTTTTAGGCTTAATTCTACTGCAAAAACATGTTTACACTTTACCTGTCGATATGTATTGTCTGGACAAGTACAGTACCACTCACCATCAACCTTGTTAACGGTGTATTCACCGTTACCTGATTGCGACTTAACAACATAAAGAAATTCATCTACCTGATTAACTTGGCTCTCCTTTGCTTGAGCAAATTGTAAACCCCGTTGTTCTCTTAAATCATTAATCACGTTCAACATTCACGTCTTATAGTATATTATCAATAGGTGTATAGCACATATGTTTTATGGTGTATTAACAAAAATATCATAGCAACAATTATATAGCTTTAATGTATTCCTAAATGTTGTACCGTGATGTTTAATGGGGAAAATAAAAGCCGATGCTTTCCAGTGTGAAAGGTGTGAACATATTTGGTTACCTCGAAACAAAGACCAAGAACCAACTGTTTGCCCCAAATGCAAAAGCCCTTACTGGAATACACCGCGTCGTGTCAAAAAGGGGTAGTGTTCGAGATTGGTTGTGAGGTATGTTGAAATAGTTTGTGGTGGTTTGTGGTGGTAGTGAAGTATGAATGGCATTATTATCTGTGAAATGTCCGTATTGTGGAAGTACTAAAGTTGTAAAATTTGGTAAGCACCTTACTGGAGTGCAAAGGTATGCTTGTCATAATGAAGAATGTTCACGTTCAGTGTTTCAACTTGACTACAAATATCATGCCTGCGAATCAGGAGTGAAATTTCGTATTCTTGAAATGGCCATAAATGGCTCAGGAGTACGCGACATTGCACGCGTGCTCCATATAAGTGCTGATGTTGTTATTGATACGTTAAAAAAAAGACGTTTTATCCAAAAGAACAAGAAAAACCCAAAGTTATAAAAGATCGAGAGCTCTGGCGCATTAATCAACCGAATATAGATATGGCAAAACTAGTTTTTCTTGATGAAAGCTCCATAAACCTTGCC
>JAITMO010000115.1 GCA_031277345.1 Candidatus Bathycorpusculum soli | reverse complement strand
ACGTCCGTTCTCAAAGTTGTAAAAACTTTGAGAACATTGTGTACAAATTATACACTATGAATTTTATCTGAAAAAACCAAACAATTAGAACCTGCCTAACAGAAGAGAAAAAACTGTAAGGAGAACAAAAAATAATTCGCCAACACCACAAAACACATAGAAAAAAGAAGATAAAAACAAATCCATCCAAAAAAAAAAAACACAACCATAACCATGAAAAAACCTAGTGTATAAAAATCCCTGAAAAGTCAGGTATTTAACACTATAAAACATTTTTAACAAAAAAACGCTGTCTATTTTTCGATAGTCTCAGTGTGTTTTTCAGTAGAAAACTTATTTAATAAGCATCGTTAATATGGCTTTACCTTAAAAGGGTGAGGTCAAGAAAAATGACAAAACCATTCTATGTAAAAATTGATGTTCCACAAGAAGTCGTAGATGCAGCCTGTGAAGCCCTATCATCTGCTTCAAAATCTGGTTCAATCAGAAAAGGGACTAACGAAGCTACAAAAGCTGTTGAGCGATCAATAGCAAAGCTTGTTGTAATAGCCGAGGATGTTGATCCTCCAGAAGTTATAGCACACTTACCTTTACTTTGTGATGAAAGAAAAATTCCTTATGTTTTTGTCCCAACGAAAGAGGCATTAGGAAAAGCAATAGGCATTGATGTTCCATGTGCGTCTGCGTGTATAATTAGAGACGACACTTCAGGTTTAATAAAAGAAATAATAACGCGACTTGATCAGGTTAGGCGAGGAACTCAGTAATGAGTAGTAAAGAGGAACGCGCTGCAGCTCAGGAAGAGTTAATTCCTGCAGAAGTTATACAAGTCATCGGACGTACAGGCGTTACAGGTGAAATCACGCAGGTCAGAGTGCGCATCATGGAAGGCAAAGACAAAGGACGAATCATCTCACGTAACGTTAAAGGACCCATACGAGCACAAGATATCTTAATGCTCCGCGAAACTGAACGCGAGGCAAAAAAGATTACAAGATAAACATCAATATGGAGAATGATTGGTCATGCCAAAAGCAAGAAAATGTTCATTCTGTGGTAACGATTTCCCAGCGGGTTCAGGCATGATGTACGTTAAGAATGACGGTTCCATTTTATGGTTCGATTCAAGCAAATGCCGGAAAAGCAGCTTGAAGTTCGGCAGAGATGCTCGTAAACTGAAATGGACCGAATACTACGGTAAAGAAGAAAAAGGCAAAGCCTAAGATCAGCACAGTAGTACGCCATCATCAACCCTTTCTTCTACTTTTTTGGACTTCTATAATGCACTTTTCAGTGTATGTTTTTACGGAATTTGTTTATTAGTGCTACACTTACTTTTGTTTACTGTTTACGTACTTGTGAGATTTTTTTAATTCTATTGTTTTTTATATTGTTGCGGTTTACGTAAAAATTAATGTATTATTCGTAAAATTTAAATATGCGTATGTCTCACTGTTTGCACAGGAAGATATCTTATGTTCGTATTCAATGGCTGCACAACAGCTTTAATCACGCCCATGAATAGCAAACAAAAAGTAGACTATGACGGCTTACAACGCCTAATAGACTTTCAATTGAGCGAAGGCGTAAATGGCCTACTTGCTGTGGGCACAACAGGTGAATCACCAACTTTGAACTGGACAGAACACAGCAAAGTAATCGAAAAAACCCGTGAACACGCAAGTGAACAATGCTTCACAATTGCTGGCACCGGAAGCAATTCTACACAAGAAGCAATCAACGGCACACAACACGCCAAAGACGTAGGTATAACTGCTGTTCTACTTGTAGACCCATATTATAATGGACCAAGCTCAATGGAAATCCGCCGAGAATACATAGAACCTATCGTAAAGCAATTTCCAGATATCCAAATAATTCCATACATCATCCCAGGAAGAACTGGAACCCAACTTTTCCCCCAAGATCTCGCAATACTCCATCAACAATATCCGAATGTTCGATGTGTAAAAGAAGCAACAGGTAATATCGAAAATATGATACTGATAAGACAATACTGCGGAGCAGATTTTGAAATCCTTAGTGGTGATGATGATCAGACCTATGTCATGATGACAAATCATCAAATTAAGGCAACTGGCGCTATTTCTGTAGTATCTAACATCGCCCCTCGCGCAGTAACCAACATGATTCAATACGTACTCAAAGGAAATACTGAAGCCGCTGCAATAATCAATCACGCACTTCAACCACTCTTTAATATTGTTACTGTTAAAACACAAGAAACAACACCTTACGGTCCAGTTACGTGCAAAGCCCGAAATCCTCTTGCATTCAAAACGCTAATGAACATTTTAGGCATGCCATCAGGACCATGCCGACAACCATTAGGTAAAATGACCCGTGCTGGAATTGAAATTATCTTAACAAATGCACGCAAAGTATATACTGCTAATCCACAAGTGCTCGAACCAATTGCTGCTCACTTCGATGTTGATCTCAATGAACGATTGTACAACGAAAAATATCTTGAAGGACTGATGTATGCTTAAACTTTGTGTTGCAGGCGCAACAGGCCGAATGGGCGTTGCAGTTATTCAACATGCCAACTCTAAAGGCATCCAAACAGTGGGGGCTATAGAATCTGTAAGTAATCCAGCTGTAGGAAAAACACTTCACACATTAGGCATATCTGATCAAGATACAGAAATTCAAAGTTCTGAACAACTTGAAAGTGCACTTTCAAAAGCAGATGTTTTCATCAGCTTCACATCACCTACAGCTGACCTGATTAACATTCCAATCGTTGTCAGAAAAAGAAAACGCATAATTCTTGGTACCACAGGATTTACAACCGAACAAAACCGCACAATTACCAATACAATGAACGGCAAAGTTCCAGCTGTATTTTCTCCAAACTATAGCGTAGGCGTAAACATATTTTTCAAACTCATCGATACACTCAAAGCTTTCCCATCAGACTATGACTTTAGTATAAACGAAATCCATCATACAGACAAAAAAGATGCACCTAGTGGAACTGCTATGAAACTTGGCGATCTCGTTTCCAATATACGAAACTACACCAAAGTCGTTTCAGGACGAGAAGGCCTAAATTCAAGACAACCTAACGAACTGGAAATAACCTCATTACGTACAGGCGGTGTCTCTGGAATTCACAATCTAATTATTGCTGGTCCACACGAAATGCTGAGAATTGAACATACAGCATTTTCTCGTGATGCACTTGCACAAGGCGCAGTTTATGCTGCTGAATGGCTAAATAAGCAGGATACACCTAAAATATATAGTATGGCTGATGTTCTAGGTTTAACTTAGGCAGTTATATTTTTACCCGCTACCTTTTTTATCAAGAAAATATATACAAAAGAATAACATAGGACGAGTAAGTCATGGCAATAAAGCGTAAAGTCGCCATTTTAGGCGCAACTGGAGCAGTTGGGCAACGGTTCATACAATTACTACACGAGCATCCATGGTTCCAAATAGACGTGCTTGCTGCATCTGAGCGGTCAGCTGGTAAAAAATATAAAGATGCATGTTCTTGGCTTATGGAGACAGAACTCCCAAAAGAAATTGCTGAACTACCCGTTGTGAATGCCGATGTAGACTCAGTAGAGCAAGCCGGAACAGTAGACATGGTATTTTCCTCTCTTCCAGGCGAACTTGCTGGTTCTGTTGAAGCACAATTCGGTGCACTATATCCCGTTTTCAGCAAAGCAAGCGCTTTTCGTATGGCAAAAGATGTTCCACTAATCATTCCTGAAATTAATCCAGATCACACTGAACTGGTTAAAATCCAGCAAAAATTACGTGGATGGAAGGGTTTCATTACAACTGATCCTAACTGTAGTACTATTCAACTCGCAATAACCCTAAAACCATTAATGCGATTCGGTTTAAAACAAGTCGTGGTATCCACAATGCAAGCACTAAGCGGTGCAGGCTATCCAGGTGTTCCATCTTTAGACATCATCGATAACGTAATTCCATTTATTTCAAGCGAAGAAGAAAAAATGGAAACGGAAGCTCTTAAAATTTTGGGCAAATACAACGGTCACACAGTACAAAATGCTGATTTTCAACTCAGCGCAAGCTGTAACAGAGTCCACGTTATCAATGGACACCTAGAATCAGTTTTCATAAAACTCGAACAAGACCCAACTATGGCCGAAATTGAAGAAGCTTTTACCAAATTCCAAGGAGAACCTCAAAATCTTAAACTACCAAGTGCTCCAATTAACCCGATTGTTGTACGGCATGAAAAGAATCGTCCTCAACCTCGTTTTGACCGTGACACAGGTAACGGTATGAGCATCGTAGTTGGCAGAATACGTAAAGATCCACTAATGACTTTCAAATACATGTGCCTGGGGCACAATACCGTTAGAGGTGCTGCAGGTGGTGGTATTTTGAGTGCCGAATTATATGCCTCTAAAGGATTAGTCTAAATTTCATGTTTATACTATTAAGCTGGAATAAATATGATTAAACGTAAACTTTGTGAACCTTTGGAAAATCATAAAGGTAATCTTTACTTTGACGGTTTTTCAGTTGTAGAATTAGCTCAAAAGTATGATACACCCCTTTATGTAATAAGTGAAAAGCGTATTCGTGAAAACTATAATCGACTGTATGATGCTGTAGCCGGTAAGTACAAAAATGTGCGCATATATTATGCATGTAAAGCTAACACAAACTTATCTGTGTTAAAGACTCTGCAATCTGAAGGGGCATGTCTCGATGCAGTTAGCCCTGGGGAGGTTTTTTTGGGCCTAAACAGCGGATTTACCCCAGATCGTATTCTTTTCACTGGAACAAGTGTTCGAAATGATGAACTCAAATTCCTTAGTGATGCAGGTATCCCGATAAACATTGATAGCCAAAGTGAGCTTGATCGTTTACTTAAAATTGCTGTTCCATCAACAATTTCTGTACGTGTTAATCCTGAAGTTGTTGCGGGACATCACGATTACTGTGTTACTGCTGGTCAACAAACAAAATTTGGTCTGTGGGAAGAAGATGTATTAAAAGTGTATGCTACTGCAAAAAAAGCTAGGGTTGAGCGTTTTGGTATTCATATGCATATAGGTTCAGGTATATTAGAACTTGATTCATACGTTCAAGCAGTGGAAAAACTCTTAAGTATTGCCCAACGAGTCCATGTAGAGTTAGATATAGATTTTGATTTTATCGATATTGGTGGTGGTTTTGGTGTGCCTTATCATCCAAACGATAAGAGTTTTGACTTGTCTGAATTTGTTTCCCGAGTAATTTTACTATTTAACTCTAAAGTAAAAGAATACCGTTTAGGTAAACCATTTCTACATATTGAGCCTGGTAGATATCTCGTTTGTGACGCAAGCATCTTATTGACCACTGTTAACACGGTAAAAAGTACGCCTCATCGCAAATTCATCGGTGTAGACTCTGGATTTAACACGTTGATACGTCCTGCAATGTATGGCTCTTATCATCAAATTTTGGTGGCAAATAAACTAAACAATAAGTGTGTTGAAACCGTTGATGTTGTTGGTCCGATATGTGAGTCGGGCGATGTTTTAGCTAAAGATCGTGAGTTGCCAAATGTAGCTGAAGGTGATGTTTTAGCTATTCTTGACGCTGGGGCTTACGGTTTTAGTATGAGCTCTCAATATAATTCTCGTCTACGTGCTGCCGAGATTATGATTCGCCAAGGAAAACCTGTATTAGTAAGAGAACGAGAGCAGTTTCAAGACTTATTGGCAAATCAATGTATAACACAACAGTGTGAGTAATATGCAGTTCTGGAAAATGCACGGATTAGGAAACGACTATATAGTAATTGATAACCGCAACGAAAAAATATGTGCCCAAAAAGCCTCAGCTATAGCTAAAAAACTCTGTAAACATAAATTTTCAGTTGGCGCAGATGGATTGCTACTTGTTTCTAACTCTGAAGTGGCAGATGTGAAAATGCGAATTTTTAATTCTGATGGCAGTGAAGCTGAGATGTGTGGCAACGGTATCCGATGTTTTAGTAAATACTGTTATGAATCAGGTGTTCTTAAAAAACTCAAGTTTCAAGTTGAAACTCTGTCTGGTATAAAGAGCATCTGGCTAACACTTAATGATGCCGATGAGGTCGCATCAGTTACGGTTGATATGGGTGTGCCGAATTGGGAGCGCAAATCTCTACCAATGATTGGTGAGGGCACTTGTATAAACTACAACCTGTTGGTTGACCAAATAGTTTACAACGTTACTTGCCTATCTATAGGAAACCCCCATTGTGTCTTATTTGTTGAAAACGTTGATAAAACACCTGTTGAATACATTGGTCCTCTGGTGGAGCATCATAAAGTTTTTCCTAGACGTACTAACGTTGGTTTTGTGCAGATTATCGGAAAAGACGAACTAAAAGTACGTGTTTGGGAACGTGGTTGTGGTGAAACGCTCGCCTGTGGAACTGGAACATGTGCTGCTTTTGCCGCTGCAAACAAACTCGGAAAAGTTGACAATAAGATCACTGTTCACGTGTTAGGCGGTGATTTGCAGGTCAAAACAAATGAAAATGGTATACTTTTAAAAGGTCCTGCCGAAAAAATTTATCAAGGAACTTTATTTGGAGAAAATTAGAATGAACTTTGAATATGCTAAAAGAGTCAGCCGACTACCACCCTATTTATTTGCCGAGATAGAAAAGGCTCAAAAAGAAAAAAAAGCTCAGGGAATAGACTTAATTTCTTTAAGTATTGGCGATCCTGATCTTCCTCCACCTGACTTTGTGGTTGAGGCATTTGCTAAAGAAGTATCTAACCGAAAAAATCATAACTACTCCTTTAGTCAAGGTGAACCTGATTTTCGAGAAGCTGTATCTGTTTGGTACAAGAACCGTTTTGGCGTAGACGTTACCCCTGATCAAGTTATTGCTTTATTGGGTTCAAAAGAAGGCATCGCTAATATCGCTCGCGCTTTTGTTAATCCTGGTGATAAAGTACTTGTACCCGATCCAGCTTATCCAGTATACGCCAACGGTAGCACTATTCTTTGTGATGGTATTACTGTACAAATGCCAATGCTCGAAAACAACAACTTCCAACCAGACTTAGACGCGATTGCCACTAACAATGTACGTATGATGTTTCTAAACTACCCTAACAACCCCACAGCAGCAACCGTTGACAAAACATTCCTAAAAAAAGCTGTAGACTTTGCCAAAGACAACAATATAATCCTCTGCTATGACAATGCATACTCAGAAATTACTTACGACAACTATCGCGCTCCAAGTATTCTTGAAATTCCAGGTGCAGACGAAGTCGCAATCGAATTTCACTCACTATCTAAAACTTTCAACATGACAGGTGATCGCATGGCATTTGCCGTCGGCAACAAACAACTCATTACAGGATTAACAAAAATCAAATCTCAAATAGACTCTGGTCCACCCGTATACACCCAAAAAGTTGCAGTAACAGCCTTAAATGTGTACAAGAATAATAATCAACCAGGATTCTTACAAAAAAACAACCAAATTCTACAAGAGCGTCGTGATCTTCTTGTAGACACAATAGTAAAAATTGGTTACCCGTGCAAAGTGCCAAAAGCAACTTTTTATGTGTGGGTTGATTGCAAAGGAGATTCTATGAACTTTGCCGCTAAACTACTTGATGTTGGTGTTGCTGTAACTCCTGGTGTTGGTTTTGGTAACTGCGGCGAAGGATACGTACGTATCACCTTTACACAGCCAAAAGAACGCATTCAAGAAGCTTGCAACCGAATTGCAAGAGCCTTCTAATCTCTTTTTTATTTACACGCACGCATTTCTATTTTTTTAGATAGTTCTCAACATTTATCACGATAAATAGATGAATGGGCGCTTTTTTTTATCTTCTTTATCTGTTGTAACATGGATTTTACCTGTCTAAAATGTGAAAGAGAATTGAATAGTGTAGTTACCTTCTGATGAATGTTACATTTTTTAGGTATGCCATTTCTATGCCTTCTTTTTCCAAGGTTTCTTTTATAGCTATATTGATTTGTTGTTGAATTTCAAGATAGCTGCCATAGTCTGTTGCGTGAACGAAGTAGCTGATGAAGAATTTTAGACTGTATTCACCAAATTCGTCAAAGTTTATCCATTGTGGTGAGGCGTTTTTAGTATTTTTTATTATTTCTGTTATCATTGACGGAATTTTTTTAAGTTTCTCACTCGGAGTGTCGTAGTGGACACCTATGTGGAATACAATCCTTCTTTTTTGTAGTTTTCTAAAGTTTCTAATGTATTTTGCGGCAAGCTCTTTGTTTGAGACTACTAATTCTTCGCCTTGTAACAATTGAATTCTTGTTGTTAGAACGTTAATGCTTTTGACGGTTCCTCCATGTTCATCTACGTAAATAAAGTCTCCTAATTCAAATGGACGATCAATGTATACGTGAAGCGCACTAAATAAGTCACTTAGGGTGCTCTGAAGAGCAAAAGCTATGACGATACCGCCTATGGTTGAACTAGCTGCTATAGCTTGTAATGCTCCTGTAAGCCCAAATAAATTTAAAATTATTATGGCTGTAATGATGACAATAATTACTGTTATGACTTGTTTTAAAATAAATGTTGTATGTTTATTGTTTTTACCATTTTTTTGTATTGATCTATCTGAAATTTTATCAACAGAGATTTTTGCAATTTTTGAAGCTGCATATGCTGCAAGTATAATTTGCATAACCGAAAACAGACTGTTCAAATTATCTCTGTATCGGTCAAGAAATGAAAGTGGTGTTAGTGCAAATTGTGCCACTAATATCCACATCATTATCACTATAACTATTTTTACCGTCTTGGCTATTTCCTGATTTACTTCTGTTACGGTTTTTTCGTACCATTTACTAATAACGTATTTGTTGATAATAATGTATGAAGCCCAACATGCAAGCCCGATTATGCTAAATATTAAAACTGAAACCACAATTTCAGCATTTGTAGCGCTAATATTTAGTGTCTGCTGAATTGCTCTACTTAAACTTGTAAGTAAAACCGGATCGATAACTTTTTCTTCTATACTCATTAATTCGAATCCCCTTATTTAGCATCTTGAATTATACGATTAGAAATGCCATTAGGTAGTGCACATATAAATAAATATACTTTCTTAATAATTGAAAAAGAAGGTTGTAAGTTGCTTATTTCGTAGCAACTTTTGATAATTTCTTCAAAATTGCGTCTTTAGCTATAGTGTACGCAATTGAATAGTCAAAAAGTCCTTGTGACTCAGCAGTAGCCCGTTTAATCATCTCTGTTTCGGTTTTGAGTTTTAATTTGCCAATAGTTAAGGCTCCGATACCAAAAACACCTGATTTAAGCTCTATGCAATCATCGTTAGAACCTAAGCCTTCAACGCCAAGAGGTTTAATTGCGTTAATGTCTCCAATGATCCTACATTTAGTTGCCGAGTCGATATCTGCTTTTGTTAACAGTTGAACTCCACCTGCACCGGCTGCAAGAATAATTTCAGCATCTCGTATTGCCGTAATTGTATGCTCTGGTTTGCTAACCTCAGCAACTTTGACTCTTTGTATGCCCACTTCAGCATTAATTTTGTCTGCAATTACTTGGCCTTTAGCAAGACTACGGCTAGTGATTGTAACATCTGCTTTTTCTGTAGCGTAAATGCGTGCTGCTGTTTGACCAACTGGGCCTGTGCCTGCGAGAACTGTAACTTTTTTACCCTCAAGATTGCCCCAGTTTTTTTCTATGGATGCTCCAAAAGTTTTTGCTACGGCTGCTGCTGCTGTAGAGTATCCTCCCCTTGGGTCAACAATGATGCTATTTCCCCATGGGGCTGAGTTCATAGCTTTCTGTGTTGCAGCAACAACTTTTTCTACCTCTTCAAAGTTACTACCATTGATAAAAATTTTTGTGTGCGCCGCACCTGCTGGGCCGCGTGGGAAAAGTAAGTCAAAGACAATCTTTGGAGCATCTTCACTTGTTACGTTTTCATACTTAAATATCATAGAGTCTGGAAAACAATCAACAGCTACTAGCATGTCGAATGGACTGCAATACTTATCAGTATCAAGAAAAACGAAAACTGTTTTGAAATTTGGTTGCACCATTTTTTATACCTACTCCATTTAAGATACAGTTTAACAATTTAAGAATTATCTGCCAAATTACAATTTATATCCCATGAAACTTTTAATACTACTAAAACCTAAATTTTTTAGTCTCGGGGTCCATGTTATATCATAAACAATCAATAACTCTATAACAATCTATTTTAAAAGTAACTACAACGGTTACAGAGGGTATGTCATTTGTCCTTAAACGAAAATTTAGCTAAACTTTCCAATGTCTGTGGTGTAACAGGTAATGAAGCTCCTGTTCGAGAAATACTTTCTCAACTTGTAAAGCCATATGTTGATGAGATAACTGTTGACCGGCTCGAAAACGTCATTGCTATAAAAAAAGGTGAACCAAGTAAACCGAAAATCATGATTGCTGCACATATGGATGAAATTGGTTTAATGGTGAAAACGATTACGAAAGAAGGGTTTTTACAGTTTTCAAAAGTCGGTGGTATAGATGATCGTATTTTACCTGCACAAAAAGTAACTGTTCACACTACAACTGGCATTTATCGTGGTGTTATTGGTTCAAAGCCGCCGCATGTGCAAAAAGAGGAAGATCGTCGTAAAGTTTTGGCATTTGATGATTTATTTATCGATATTGGTGCTGAAAACCGTGAAGCAGCAGAAAAAATGGGTATATCTATTGGTAATCCTGTAGCTTTTGACACGAACTATGTTGTTTTAAACAACGATTTAGTAATGGGTAAAGCTTTTGATAACCGCGCTGGTTGTTTAGCTATGGTTGAAACACTAAAATTTTTAGACGAAACTGATTGTACTGTATGTGCTGTGGGTACTGTTCAAGAAGAAGTGGGTCTTCGTGGTGCAGGTGTTGTTGCTTTTGGTATTGACCCTGACATTGCATTAGCTTTAGACGTAACTGTTGCTGGTGATGTTCCAGGTGTTCGTGAATATGATACAAGTGTAAAAACTGGAAAAGGCCCTGCGTTAACAGTTTCTGACTCTGGTTTAATTACCCATCCAAAAATTCTACGTTGGCTTATAGATACAGCGGAAGAGGAAAAAATTGCAATACAGCTTGAATCTGGCCTAATGGGTAGTACTGATGCTGCAAGAATAGCTTTAACTCGTCAAGGTATACCGAGTGGCACAATTTCTATTCCAACACGATATATTCATAGTCCTGTTGGAATATTAAATATGCACGATCTCGAAAATTCTGCAAAATTAGCTGCCGCAGCAATCCAAAAAATTTCAAAGCATTTCTAAAAATCTACGTATTAGTCAGACACTGTAAAAACTAACTATTATGGAGTTTGTCTTTTTAGTTTATTTTTATTTTTCTTTTTTGTTTGGAGAAAGTGTTTTTAGCTGTGTCGTTTCAATATGTTATGGCGTTTTAGAATGAGTGAAGAACAGTTTGACGGAAAATTTGAATTTTTAGAGCATACTGCGGATGTTTATATTCGATCTTTTGGTGTTTCTATGCAGGAAGCATTTGAGAATGCTGCACTAGCTATGTTTGAGACTATAACTAAAACTAGCCAGGTTTCTCAAAAAGAAGAAGAGATAATAACTGTGGAAGCCGAAGATTATTATGCACTATTATATAATTGGCTTGAAACTTTGTTGGTGAATTCTGAAACCAAGGGTATGTTGTATTCAAAGTTTCAAATAACTGATTGGGTTGAAACGGCTGATTTGTTTAAAATTACTGCTCATGTTTGGGGCGAAAAATTTCGGCCTGATAAACATACTCAGAAAGTAGCGGTTAAAGCAGTGACTTATCATTTGATGATTGTTATGTGTGAAAAAGAAGGAAATGTGGTTTTAGAGTTTATTTTAGATATTTAGTAGCGAAGGTAGTTTTAGCTTTTTTAGTTCTTCTATCATCTGTTCAACAAGAGGTTCTGGTGGTGTATCAATAGCCGTCGTTTTTGAGGTAATGATTGGTGTGTTTTTTGCTTTATAGTGAATAAGCAATGGACTAGTTTGGTCTTTGTAGATTTTTAATCTTTTTTTGATGACATCTGGGCTGTCGTCTGAGCGTTGATAAAGTTCACCTTCACATTTATCACATATACCTTCAGCTTTAGGTTTAAGGAATCTAACGTTGTATACTGCATTACAGTTTTTGCACACGCGACGTGAAGAAAGGCGTTCAATTATAATCCAATCAGGTACATCAAGCAATAAAATAACGTCAAGTTCAAAAATTTCTTCTAACGTTCTAGCTTGTTCAAGTGTTCGTG
>JAITMO010000028.1 GCA_031277345.1 Candidatus Bathycorpusculum soli | reverse complement strand
TGTGAAATATGTAACGTATTGAGCGCAAGTATCTAATGTTTCGTACAAGACTTTAACGTTTAGCTCGTAAAACTATTTGTTATTCCAAATCACTAGAAATGCATACAACTCTCTTCGGGTTCCTCATAAACACGTTAGAATTTAAACATCAACTATTCTGAGGCATGACCCAAGTTTACTTGCATATACCAAAAAACTTTATATACATTTTGTTAATCTATGTCTCTTCAATGATTAATATAAAATGATGTGAAATTAGTTGGTTAACGCGTTAATTTTGTTGCTGATCTTTACTCCTTTAACGGTTTTGTTCATTCTAGGGGTATATGAGAAGCATCAAAACAAAAAAAAACGCGACAAGTTGACAATTAGAGTTAATGTAACTGGTACTCGTGGAAAATCTACGGCAACGCGTCTGATTACTAGCATTTTACATGAAGCTGGTTATAAGACAATTGGCAAAACAACGGGTAGTGCTGCACGATATATTATTCCAGCAACAGGTATAGAAGAAGAGATCAAACGTAAACCTGAAGGTCCTAATATCAAGGAACAAATGCAAGCAATAACTCGTGCCGTAGAAGACGGCGCCAACGCGCTAGTTTGCGAATGTATGGCAGTTAGACCCGAATATCATGAGATATGTCAAAATGATATGTTTATGGCAAATGTAACAGTAATCGTAAATGTGTTAGAAGATCATATGGACGAAATGGGCCCTACGCTTGATGAAGTTGCACGTGTATTTTCACGAACAGTCCCTTACAACGGACATTTAATTACCATAAAAAATCAGTACGAGGATTTTTTCACAAGAGTTGCAAAAAACCGCAATACTGAAATAACTTTTGCAGATATTGCTGAAATCCCTGAAGGTTACATAAATAAATTTGAATATGTTTTGTTCCCTGATAATATTGCATTGGGTTTGGCTGTTGCGAAAGCGTTGGAAATTAATAAAAAAATAGCTTTAGAGGGAATGTTAAAGGCAGTTCCTGACCCTGGCGCGCTTCGTGTTAACTATTTGGATAAAGTGATTTGGAACGGTTCAGTTTTTGTAAACGGTTTTGCAGCAAATGAGCCCGAATCTTCGTTAAAAATTTGGGAATTGGTTCAAAAGATGGAGTTACCCCTTGAAAATCCAATAGTTATCTTTAATGGGCGACCTGATCGGGTCGACCGGACACGCCAGTTTGTAAAACATTTCTTCCCACACCTTAAAGGTGTTACACTTATTGGAATGGGACAGGGAATCAAGCAAATTCAAGAGAATGTGAAAAAAGGCTGTTTTCCTGGTGTACTGGAATATATTCATTTGGAAAACGCTTCTCCGCAAAAGGTTATTGATACTCTGAGGAGGATGATGAAAAATCGGCTACTTTTCGGTGTCGGAAACATCCATGGTGATGCACATGACCTTATTGAAGCTTTAACACATAAACATGAGGACGACAAAACAGTGCTTTATTCTAAATCAAAAAAACCTGCTGATGAGTTTTTGTTGGAGGAAGCAACTGCTAACTATTAACATTTGGAGATATGATAATGATTCTTTTTAGTGATTTTTATATAGCAATGATTGTTGGTTTGCTACTAAGTCTTGTTGTGATGGAAGTTTTTGGTGTAAGTCCTGGTGGATTGATTGTTCCGGGATATTTGGCTCTGGTTTGCGATACACCAGCTATTGTAGTATTGGTCATTCTTGTTGCTGTTATTGATTTTGTTATTGTCAAATATTTTTTATCTAAGTGTGTTGTTCTGTATGGACGGCGACGTTTTGTAGCTCTTGTAATACTAGCTATTCTATTGTCGTTAGTGTTTGATTTGACTTTTTCACTAGTTGGTTTTACCACTTTTGAGTTTCGTGGTATAGGCATTATCGTTCCCGCGTTAATAGCCAATTGCTTTTACAAGCAGGGTATTAAACTTACGCTGGGCTCTACAATTGTGGTGACCCTGCTCACCTTTGGAGTTCTTTGTTTGAATTATTATTTACTGTAAAGGAAGAAAACTAATGAATATTATCAATACCTTGAAAAAAACGTGCTCTGCTTTTATACAATATGCCAAGAAAGTATTTGTTATCACTGATAAACAGGCAGAGAATATTAGCGTTGACGATGAATATAAACCTAAATCGTTAACTATTAAAATGAAGATCCAGAAACAAATTGCTCATAAGCGTCATACACGTGGTGTTACATGTATTTTATTAATTGCAATGTTATTTGTTACGCTGTTTATGTATACAGTTTTACCTGATACTCAAAGTGTGCAGAATACTCGACGCATGCAGAACGAGTCGATTGCATCTCTTTTTGCGCACGCTAACACAAACAATGATATCATTTTTACGGTATCCTTTGTGGGCGACATTATGTTGGGTCGTAGTCTGCAAGATGCTTCCGAGGATTATGGATATGATTATTATTTTGAAAAAACAAATGAATATTTCACAGGATTTGATCTTGTGTTGGGTAATTTCGAAAATGCTATTGAATATGCTGGTAAAGAGTCTAATGCAGCTAAAAAAAACTTTTTGCTAAGTGCAAACGTTGATTGTCTCACTGCTGTTGTAAATGCAGGGTTTAACATGTTAAATGTTGCAAATAATCACATGTTGGATTACGGAGTAACCGGTATGTTGAACACAATAGATTTTTTGAACCAAGCAGGTATTGCGCATGTTGGTGCTGGTCGCGATGTTTATGAAGCAAGTTCTTATCAAACCATAGAGAATGATGAAATAAAAATAGCTGTGGTAGGTATAAATGAAGTAACTGTGTCTGACTCTGCTTCAAGAACTACACCGGGCGTATTGGGTGCCCGCACTTTAGAACCATTCCATTTGAAGGCAGTAACAGATGCGGCATCAGTGGTTGATGTTGTTATAGTGTACATACATTGGGGTGATGAGTATACAACAGTTATTTCCAACAATCAGCGGGAAATAGGAAAAAACTTGATTGACGCAGGGGCAGATATTGTTATTGGGAGTCACCCACACACATTGCAGCCAATAGAAATGTATAAAGACGGAATCATCTTTTATAGTTTAGGTAATTTTATTTTTGACCAAGGATGGAGTCGAACCAAAGATTCTTGTATAGTTCGCTATTGTATTGATGAAAATGGACATGGTGTGTTTGAATTAATTCCTCTTAGGATAAACAATGGATGTCCAGCTGAAACTAGCAATCCAATTTTTACAAAACGAATTTTTCATGCACTAACGAAAAACCTTTCTTCTGAAAATTATGTTTTAGATGATGGTAGATTATACGTCTATCCACCAACTATTAAGTTGAACTAACAAATTTCGGGTCATGTATTGAAATGGTTAACAAGTAACTTCAACGGGAGTGCTCTTTTGGTGCACGTCATATAAATTGCCCCACATAAAAGTCGTTTTTCAGATTCGGATACCTTTGTTCACCTCGCAAAACTTATTACAAACATTGACAAAAATGTTCAAAACCGTTTTCGCCGTTTCGAGCGAACGCAAGAAACGTTTGCTTTTTCGTTGCAAAAACGGTATGTATTTCCGCAAATCCAAGCGCACTCACTCGACAGTATATGTTTCACTTTTGTCCCAACCATAACGCGCTTGATGATTGCCATGATAACAAACCTCCCGATATGCGCGGTAGCCATCCGACCGATATTCTGCAGCTTTCGGGGATTCATCAACCAGTTTTTGAATACGCTCGTCGACTTATCTTCAGCAATATCGTGCCCCACGATTTTACTTCCGCCACTCGCCAACCTCGTTATTAAATACACTCGATTTTCCTTTTTTTTATATATGTGTAAAGCTCGTCTTGTTCAATTATCTTAACATCGATTTCGTTAGGTTGATCTAGCTTTTTCTCGTATTCACGCAACCAATTCCAAAGCGTATTCTTGCCAATTTTCTTCAGTCGCCCGACGGCACGCCAACTATTTCCCTCCAAATACAGCTGAATTGATTCACGCTTAAACTCGTCGCTGTAGCCACTTTCTGCTTTAACGTACCCTTTACCCTTAACTTGACCCACAGAATTTTTTTATAAAAGAAGCACAACTTATTTTTGAGTACCGCCATTATGAGTAACAAAGTTAAGGATTGGGTAGCAAAAGAGTTTGAAACACTTGATTTCAA
>JAITMO010000125.1 GCA_031277345.1 Candidatus Bathycorpusculum soli | reverse complement strand
TCGGAGGAGCATTAGGTTTTCGAAATCATCTCTTATGCATAGGATTGTTGTTGGTTTGGTTATTAATTTTTGGTTCTTTAAAAGAGAATTGCCTTTCCACTTAACTTAGGACATGACCGCCAAAGAGTTAGGCTTTATACAAGAGTTATCGTATTTTGTATGGGAAGGAAGCAAAATAACGCCCACCAGTTTTATTGGGGCGTGCGGAATTGATGAATTAGAATGCACATGCGATTTTGAGCAAAAAAAAAACGGTGAATATTACAAAAATACCGCAAAAATCTGCTTTGAAAATGCTTCAACGATAAAAAACAGAAAAATCTATGCTTGTGTAGGTTTTTTCTTATGTGTAGGTCTTGGTGGATTTGTTGTAGTGCGTAGATTTTCAATTTCAGGAGATAGATTTCTAATTAGGTTTCTGAAGTCATGGATATTGCTGTTTTTACAATAGTCAATAATTTCCTTAGGTGGTGTATAATCGGTTGTTGAGCTACCGCAAATATGGTTGAAAAATGTTTGGTACTGCTCAATTGTGTTGTTTTGCACATTTTGTGTAGCATTCAACAAAATAGAACCCTCTTTTATGTTAGTTTCTGCATTAATATTTGATTCCCAAGCAAAAGCATCACCGAATATGCCGAAATCATCCTTTAGTGAGGCATAGTCACCTGCGCGAACATTGTTAAATTCATGCGACTAATTAGTGCAACTTTATATCCAGCTTCTCGGTGAAGTTGGAAAAATATATCGCGCTCTATCTAATTGGTTGCTGTAGGCTCAAATATTAGCGCTCTTTTGACAACTATGGGAGGGATTTGTTTATTGTCATTGTGGGCTTTTTTGCATTCTTTAACTTTTTCATGGTTGTGTGCTAAAGGTATATATGTTTGTGTTGTGTTGTAGTGTTTGATGCCGGCCATAGGGCGCGGGTTCCACCTGATCCCGTTCCGAACTCAGAAGTTAAACCGTGTTCCGTTCCCAATTGTAGTGCGGTCTTCGGCCGCGTGAACTCGGGAAAGCTGGCACTTCTTCTCTTTTTAATTGTTGTTTTTTATAGTTTTGATGTTTTACCGTAATTTTTATATTTGTGCTTGACTGTGGTTTTGGCGAGTGGTTTATATGGGTCTTGTTCTTCTCAATAGGTTTTCTGATTGTATAAGTTTTTTAGATACTACTTTGCGTGATGGTGAGCAGACACCTGGGGTGTCTTTGGTGCCTGAAAATAAGCTTAGAATTGCTCAGCGACTTGATGAGTTGGGTGTTAATATTATTGAGGCTGGGTTTGCAGCGGTTTCTGCGGGTGAGTTTGAGGCTGTTCGTTTGATTGCGGGCCAGGGGTTACGGGCTGAGGTGGCGAGTGCTGGACGGAGTACTGTGGGTGATGTTGATGCTGTTGTTAAGAGTGGTGCTCAAACGATGAGTATGATTATTCCTACGTCTGATTTGCATATATGTGAAAAGTTGCATAAGACGCGTGATCAGGTGTTAAAGATTACTGAGGATTGTGTGTCTTATGCTAAAGCTCATGGTTTACGGGTTGATTTGTTAGCTGAGGATGCTACGCGTTCTGATTTTGAGTATTTGGTTAAGGTTTTTGAGGTTGCTGTGTCTTGTGGCGTTGATCGTGTAACTCCTTGTGATACGGTGGGTATTTTGTCTCCTGATAGGGCTTATGCGTTTTTTGAAAAGTTAACTAGCAGACTTGAGGTTCCTGTTGGGGTGCATTGTCATAATGAGTTTGGTATGGCTGTGGCTAATACTGTGGCTGCACTGGGGGCGGGTGCTCAGGTAGCGCATGGTACGATTAATGGTTTAGGTGAGCGTGCGGGTAATGCTGCTATTGAGGAAGTTGTAGTGGCTCTTTGTGCGCTTTATAAGCAGCCTTTGAGTATTAAAACTGAGTTACTTTATAGTACATCTCAGTTAGTTTCGCGTTTGACGGGTGTTTATGCGCAGCCTAATAAGGCAATTGTTGGTGAAAACGCGTTTAAGCATGAGTCTGGTATTCATACTCAGGGTATGCTTTCAAATCCTTTGACTTATGAACCTTTTTCTCCCGAGTTAGTTGGTAGAACTCGTCGTATTTCTCAGGGTAAACATTCAGGGTCGCATGCGATAAAGGCTGACCTTGATAGTATGGGTATAAGCCCTTCTGAGGCGCAGTTACAGGAGATTTTTTTGCGTGTTAAACAGTTAGGTGATAAAGGTAAAACTGTTTTAGATGCTGACGTGTTAGCTATAGCTGAGAATGTTATGGACCTTGGCGGTGTTAAACCTATCGAGCTTCAATATATGGCTTTTTCTGGCGGGGTTAATGTGGCTGCACAGGCATCTGTTCGTTTATGCGTAAATGGTAAAGTTGTCTGTGGTATTGCAGATGGCGTGGGGCCTGTTGATGCAGCTATAAATGCTGTGAAAAATGCTATAAAAGAAACTGAGCCTATAATTCTAGAACAGTATAATGTTAAAGCTATTACTGGCGGAACTGATGCTATGGTTGAGGTGGTTGTAAATATGCGAAAAGGGTTACGTGTTGTTACAGCCATGGGTGTACGTGAAGATATTGTTAAAGCCAGTATGGATGCTGTCATAAGTGGTATGAACGTGTTAACCACCGATTATCGTAGTAACGGAAAATAATGCCACCTTCTTCCTTTTCACTTTTAACCTTGTTCGAAGCACACAAACAATATTTTTATAAAAAAGTTTGGAAGTGCTTTTGTTTTTTTGGTTGATTGGTGAGATGTTTATTTGTAGAAAATTTTGAATTTTATTGTGTAGTTAGTTGATTATTGTGTTAAATATATGTTTTTTAATGTTATTGTGTTTATGTATTTTAAAATATATGTTTTTTGATATTTTATGTATTAGCCCTGTCTACTAACCTCAAAACTGTAATATAAATGTAAAGTGCAATTCAAAACTAGTATGGTATAATAGTTTTGGTGATGGGGGTGAGGAATAGCGGGGAGCGGATAAAAAGTCTGTTGAAGAATTAATTTAAGCAAATTTTTGGGGTATTGCGAGGGGCATTTTTGAGGATGTGCAAAGTGTTGTGCCGTGATTTTCGCGAGAAACATAAGCGAGGTGGTAAATCGTCAATGCTGAGTGTTTTAGATAAGTTGGTCATAACGCTCTGATGTATTGGCGAATATCGTACATATTGTCATATTGCGTTTGAGTATGGTGTGAGTAAATTGATGTAGGAGTTTTGGTTATTTGGGTTGAGGATACGTTGTTGATTAAATCGGGATTTTCAGTTTTCCGAGTAAGTGAGTTTTGTAAAAAGTGTGGTGAATTTGAATAGTTTTGGTTGATGTTACGGAGTAAGCAATTGAATGCCTTAAAAAAATAAAAGTGGTGGTATTCAGGAGAGAAGTGGCAATACACACTGAAAACGTTGGTGTTTGTTGATGTCAAGACGAAGTGTGTTTTGGCGTTGGTGTAGCGTGTGGGTAGTACAGACGGTTTTGTTTTGTTTAAGGAGGTTTTTCGTGGGCGAACGGTAAAATTTGGTTTTTGGTAGATAGTGGTTTTCAGGGGATTTTGAGGTTTCATTTGAGCAGCATAACGTTGATAAAGAGCAGTAAAAATTATAAATTGATAGATGGTGAAAAAAGATTTAGTTATGAGTTATTGAAATAGGGAATTTTGGTCGGGTATGTGTTTGTGTGGATTGAGCGGTTTAAGTTTTTGGTGTATAAATATTGTAATAAACGTCTGCGGTACGGGCTTAGAATTGTGCTGATTTGTGGGATTTACAATGCGGAGTTGGGTTAGTGGGCAGGTCTAATATTTCATTCTAATTTTGTTTTTAGCTCATACAAGAAACTATCAATGTCTATGTAACTTGCTATATATATCCTACATCACAGATTATTTGGCCGCCATTTCCGTAAATGTGTGTAGGAGTGTTGCCAGTTACTATGCCGTCAGGATTGGAAACATCACCGTTAGTATTAACAATTGATTGAATTCCATATGCTGTTGATGCGTCTGCAACAGGTTTTGATGTCGTTGGTGTGGGCATTGTAAGCATGTATATAAATACACAAACCACAATAACGAAAGCTACAACAGGAACAACAAAGTATTTTCTACTCAAACACTTTCACATCCTCTATCAATTAAGATGTTTGTAAACTACCTTATATAGATAGGTTTTTATTTGAATGTTGTGTATTTAAAACAATTAGAGTTGAGGATGAACATGAGGGATTATCACCTCCATAGCTGGGGTCGTTGGGTACTTATTCTATAGTTTTCCCAGAAAAGTCTCTAAATTTACACTACACTTTTTAAACAATTTATACATCACTAATAGTCTGAACATTAATCTAAACTATAGGAGACAAAATTAAAATGCCAAAAATGTCTGGTGCACAAGCACTTTTAGAATCTCTTGAACAACAAAAAGTCGATACCATATTTGGAATCCTAGGTGGTGCTATTCTTCCGGTATACGATGCGCTCTCTAACAATAAAAAAATCCGTCACATACTCGCACGACATGAACAATGCGCCGCCCATGAAGCAGAAGGATACGCAAGAGCTAGTGGCCGCGTTGGTGTATGCATGGCCACCAGTGGTCCTGGAGCTACAAACCTAGTAACAGGTATAGCAAACGCTTACATGGACTCTAGTCCCATAATCGCTTTAACCGGTCAAATTCCAACATGTGGCGTTAACTCAAGCTACATGATCGGCAGAGATGCCTTCCAAGAAGCAGACATTTTAGGCATAACAACAGCAATTACCAAATACAATTATCAGCCCCAAACAGTAATGGAAATCCCCCAGATGGTCACAAACGCCTTCTACATAGCAACCACCGGACGACCAGGGCCCGTCCTAATAGACCTACCAAAAAATGTACAATTAAACATTGCCGAAATCAAATTTACAAACAAACCAAACATCAGAAGCTACAAACTACCACAATCACCAAACCCTATAAAAATCAACCAAGCAGCTGAACTATTAACAAAATCCCAACGACCTATAATTTTAGCAGGAGGAGGAGTTATAACAGCAGGCGCCTCAGACGAAATAGTTCAAATGTCTGACCTACTGATGGCCCCCGTCACAACCACCTTTATGGGCAAAGGAGCCTTCCCTGAAAACCACCCACTATCCCTAGGCAGCATAGGTATGCATGGCAACCCCACCGCTAACAGACTAATAAGCGAAGCCGACGTCCTACTAGCAGTAGGAACACGATTCTCTGACCGCGCAACCACCAACTTAGACACATTTGCACAAGACGCCAAAAAAATCCAAATTGACATTGATGCCGCAGAAATCAACAAAAACATAGAGGTAGACATATCCCTCATCGCAGATGCCAAAGAAACACTAAAAATGCTCCTAGCCGCCACTTCAAAAAAACTACAAAAAGGTGAAGGAAAAACTTGGACCAAACGCGTCAAAGAAGCGAAAGAACAATTAAGCCCCATGCTAAAAGATAACCCCCGTGACATGACCCCAAAAGCGTTACTATCTGAACTGCGCAAACTATTGCCCCAAAACGGTATAATCACAACAGAAGTAGGACAAAACCAAATGTGGTCTGCCCTATACCTACAAGCTCTACAACCACGCACATTCATAAGCTCAGGAGGCCTTGGAACAATGGGGTTTGGTTTTCCAGCAGCTATTGGCGCTAAAGTCGCCTGTCCCAACCGTCCAGTTGTAGATATAGCAGGAGACGGTAGTTTCATAATGTCTGAACAAGAATTAGCTTGCAGCATTACGGAAGACATACCTGTAATTGTTATAGTATTAAACAACAGTGTGCTTGGTATGGTTGCCCAATGGCAACGCACACTTTATGACCGCCGTTACAGCGCTATTAACTTGGGCAAAACACCAGACTTTGTCAAACTAGCCGAAGCATACGGAGCACAAGGCATACGCACAGAATCAATTGACAAATTCAAAAAAGCGATAAAAACTGCAATAAACAGCAAAATCACAACCGTAATTGACGTACCTATCAACCCAGAAATTGATGTAGTACCCTTTGTTCCACCAGGCTATGGCTTACCCCAACAAAGAGGTGATTACTAATGGAAGCTGGAAAAACCAACGTCATATCTGTCCTAGTCGAAAACAAACCAGGCGTACTCCATTCTATCGCAAACCTATTTAGACGCCGAAACTTTAACATCGAAAGCATAACCGTAGGTGCCACACAACACAAAGACATCGCCCGTATGACCATAACAGTAAATGCTGACGAAAAAACCCTCGACCAAGTAGTCAAGCAAGTCGAAAAACAAATCGACGTGCTAAAAGTCGAAGAACTAGAACAAGGTAACTTTGTCATGCGTGAATTAGCTCTAATCAAAGTCGAAATCGTTGACTCCAAAAAACGCTCTGATGTAATCAACTTTGTTAACGTTTTTCGTGGCAGAATAATCGACATCTCAACAGACAGCATAACAGTCGAAATCACCGGCGGACCCGACAAAATAGATGCCTTCTTAAACCTGATGAAAACCTTTGGAGTTATAGAACTTGCAAGAACAGGTATAACCGCCCTATCCCGAGGCATAAAATCTATAAAAATAGACGAGTAAAAAGAAACACCGAAAGGAAAGCCTTAACTCTCCCTATTTTCAAATGTGAATTCATCTTTCATAGGACAACTTTACACTTACTACACACAAAATCAAAAACCGAGAAGAAAAATCATGAACATCACCGAAAAAATCTTGGCTAAAGCGTCAAACAAGAAAACCGTCTCAGCTGGAGAAATCGTAGACGCAAACGTTGACGTACTTATGACCCATGATCTAACAGGACCTTTAGCCGTAGAGTCATTCAAAAAAATTGGCGCAGAAAAAGTTTGGAACAACCAAAAAATAGTTATAATACTAGACCACCAAATTCCTGCTGAATCTATCAAAGCAGCTGAACTCCACAAAACAATGCGCCAATTCGCAAAAGAACAAAAAATACGCTTATACGACGTAGGACACGGAGGAATATGTCACCAAGTCATGCCTGACCAAGGTCACGTAACGCCTGGTACAGTAATCGTCGGCTCCGACTCACACACATGCACCTATGGCGCATTTGGTGCGTTCTCCACAGGTATCGGCTCAACAGAAGCTGCTGCAGTTATGACCACTGGAAAAATCTGGTTTAAAATACCTCAAACCATCAAAATATACGTCAACGGTACATTCCCAAAATACGTCACCCCAAAAGACCTAATTCTAAACATAATCGGCAAACTAGGCGTTGACGGCGCTATATACAAAAGCACAGAATTCACCGGACCAACTATACACGAAATGAGCATAGCAGGTAGAATGACTCTGTGCAATATGGCAGTCGAAATGGGCGCCAAAAACGGCATAATCGAACCAGACAACATAACAAAACAATACCTACAAGAAAAAATCCCTAACATGCCCGACTTTACAACTCTAAAAAGCGACAAAAACGCACAATACGAGCAAACCATAGAGTTTAATGTCTCAAAAATGGAACCACAAGTAGCCTGCCCCTCATCAGTTGACAACGTTAAACCCGTATCAGAAATAGGCGAAATTCCAATAGACCAAGCATTTATCGGATCATGCACAAACGGCAGGATAGAAGATTTGCGTATAGCCGCCCAAATTTTAAAAGGAAAAAAAATCAAAGACGGTGTACGAACACTAATAATCCCCGCATCACAAGAAATCTACAAACAAGCCCTAATCGAAGGACTAACTGAAACCTTTACCGATGCCGGCGCAATCGTCTGCGGTTCAGCATGTGGCCCTTGCCTAGGTGGACACATAGGCCTATTAGCAGCAGACGAAACATGCGTTAGCACCAGCAACCGCAACTTTATCGGCAGAATGGGCAGCACACAATCCCATGTTTACCTTGCCTCACCAGCTGTAGTCGCTGCCTCAGCTATAACCGGTAAAATTACAAACCCAACCACTTTGGAGGCAAAACAATAATGGACCCCAAAATTAAAGCATCCGCCATAAAACTCGGAAACAACATCGACACAGATGTTATCCTACCTGGGAAATGCCTTATAATAGTCGACCACTACGAGTTAGGCAAACACGCTCTCGAAAGTATTGACACAGAATTTGTCAATAAAACAAAAAACGGCATAATCCTAATTGGTGGCAAAAACTTTGGATGTGGCTCAAGTAGAGAACAAGCACCCATAGCCCTAAAATATGCCGGCGTAAAATGCGTCATCGCAGAAACATTTGCCCGCATCTTCTATCGCAACGCCATTAACATAGGTTTACCAGTTATTGAATGCCCTGGAATCTCAGAAATCACAGAAACCGGTAACGAAATTTCCATCGATTTAGAAACAGGAAAAATCCAAAACCTGACAAACAACAAAACAATACACGGCACAAACCTGCCCCAGTTCATCATGAAAATTCTAACAGACGGTGGTTTAATTGAAAACTTACGCAAAAGGCTGAACAAAAAATGACCGAATACAAAATAGCTCTAATGCCCGGCGATGGAATAGGTCCAGAGTTAACAGAGGCAACCCTAAAAATCTTGGACGCAATTCAAGAAAACTTTAACGTAAACCTCAATTTACTCCCAGCAGAAGCTGGTGATGTCGTACTTAAAAAAACAGGCGTTGCTCTGCCTGAAGACAGCTTAAATACTATTCGTGAATCACACGCCTGCCTAAAAGGACCAGTAGGAGAAACTGCTGCTGACGTCATAGTCAAACTGCGCCTGTTATTTGACTTATACGCTAACATACGACCCATAAAAGCCTTCCTAAACACTCCCGCTGCACATCCAGACATAGACATGGTTTTTGTACGCGAAAACACCGAAGACGTCTACAAAGGACTAGAATACAGCATAGGTGACGACGTTACAGTTTGTATGAGAGTAATTACACGCAAAAACTGCGAACGCATAGCAAAACGTGCCTTTGAAACCGCAAAACTACGCCCAAAACAGAAAGTCACTGCAATACACAAAGCAAACGTCATGCGTGTAACTGACGGGCTATTCAAACGAGTATGTCAGGAAACAGCCAAAAACTATCCCGACATCAAATACAACGAAATGTACGTTGATGCCGCAACAATGCATCTAATCCGTACCCCACAAGATTTTGATGTATTATGCACCTGCAACATGTTTGGTGACATTCTATCCGACGAAGCAGCGCAATTAATCGGTGGCTTAGGCATGGCTCCTGGCGCAAACATTGGCGACAATTTTGCGTTATTTGAACCCATACATGGCTCAGCGCCTGACATCGCAGGACAACAAATAGCAAATCCAATATCTATGATATTGTCCGCAAAAATGATGCTAGACTGGCTAGGAGAGCGATATAACGACTCTAACTGCCTAAAAGCCGCTCAAGCCATAGAAAAAGCTACAATCCAAACCCTAATCAACGGCACAACCGTACCAGACCTAGGTGGAAAAGCCTCCACAATACAAATGGCACAAGCCATTGCAGCAACCATAAAAATTTAGGCTCGTGAAACATATGACCCAAAATATACACGCTATCAAAATTTTAGATACAACATTACGTGACGGCGAGCAAACCCCTGGAGTATCTTTAACTTTAGAAGACAAAATTGAAATCGCCCAACAACTAAACAAACTCGGAGTTGACATCATAGAAGCTGGTTTTCCTAGTAGCTCAGAGGGCGAACGCAAAGTCGTAAAAGAAATAAAAAAACTAGGTTTAAACTCACAAATCTGCGCCTTATCTAGATGCACCAAAAAAGACATTGATGCAGCTCTAGATTGTGACGTAGACATAATTCATATATTTATTCCCTCATCACCAGTGCAGATGAAATATGCAGTAAACATGACTCCCCAACAAGTCATATCCTCTGCAGTTGAATCAATACAATACATCAAAAAACACGGTGTAATCTGCGAATTCTCCCCCATGGATGCCACACGCACCGAAACACCTTTTCTACATCAAATCTGCAAAGCCTCCCAAGACGCAGGCATAGACAGCCTAAACATCCCCGACACCGTGGGCTGCATGATTCCAAAAACAACCTTTGAACTGTTCAAAAACCTAAAAAACATTATAAATGTTCCAATAAGCGTTCACTGCCACGACGACTTTGGTTTAGCAGTAGCCAATAGTCTTGCTGCAGTTGAAGCAGGCGCAAACCAAATTCACGTCGCTGTCAACGGACTAGGCGAGCGCGCAGGAAATGCCGCTCTAGAAGAAGTAGTCACCACTCTACACATGGTCTACGGCTACAAAACAAACATAAACACACGACTACTATACAGCACCAGCCGTATGGTTTCATCACTAAGTGGCGTACACGTACAAGTTAACAAAGCTATAGTAGGCGAAAACGCATTTGCCCACGAATCAGGTATCCACACAAGAGGCGTAACTGAGCAGCCCTTAACATTTGAACCAATAAACCCCGAAATAGTCGGACGAACCCGCAAACTAGTAGCTGGTAAACTAGCCGGAACACGTGGCATCCAAGCCGAACTAAACGAAATCGGCATCCATCCAAACGAAACACAATTAACAGCGATCGTCCAACGTGTCAAAGAACTTGGTGATAAAGGCAAAATGGTAACAGATGCAGACCTAATCGCTCTATCCTCTGCTGTTATGGGCCAAGTACTTGGTGAAGAAAAAATTGTTGACCTATGTGATATGGCAGTAACCACAGGTATCAAAGTTATACCAACCGCGTCAGTACGCTTAGCCTTTGACGGTAAAGAATACGTAGCCGCCGAAACCGGCGTAGGCCCAGTTGATGCTGTGCTAAAAGCTATACAAAAGCTAACAAATGATCTAGGAAAAATCAAACTAAATGAATACCGCCTCGAAGCAATCACAGGCGGATCCAACGCAGTAGCCGAAGTAGTGATTAAAGTTGAAGATGAAAAAGGCAACATAGTTAGTGCACGTGCAACGCGCGAAGACATAGTCATGGCGTCTGTTGAAGCAATGATAAATGGCATAAACAAATGCTTACTAAAAAACCGCAACCAAGGTAAAAAATAATGAAAATAACCTACCAAGGCGAAACCGGAGCCTACAGCGAAATAGCCGTCTACAAATTCTTTGGCAACAAAGCTAAACCAACACCATGTAAAGACTTCCGAGACGTATTCGAATCCGTAAAAACCAACACAGCCAAAAACGGTGTTATACCCATAGAAAACTCAATTGAAGGTAGTGTAAACCAAAACTATGACAATTTTCTAACATACGACCTAAAAGTATGTGGAGAAATCGCCATCAAACTCGAACATGTGCTAATAACAAATCCCCAAACAAACCCCAAAGACATAACAACCATCTACTCACACCCACAAGCACTAGGACAATGTCGAACATATCTCGAAAAACACAAATGGGAACTCACCCCCACATACGATACCGCCGGCAGCGTCAAAATAATCAAAGAAAAACAACTACTCAACACCGCAGCAATCGCCAGCGAAAAAGCCGCCGACCTCTACAACATGAAAATCATAGCCCGTAACATCTCCGACAACCCCGCAAACTATACTCGATTTCTAGTACTTGCACACCAAGACGCACCCCCCACAGGAGACGACAAAACCAGCATCATATTCTCAGCCAAACACGCCCCTGGAACACTCTACAACGTCATAGGCGAATTTGCAACAAGAAACATTAACTTAACACGAATCGAATCACGCCCAACAAAAACCACCGCATGGCAATACAATTTTTACCTCGACTTCGAAGGATATCGAACAGAAAAACGATGCACAGATGCCTTACAAGCACTTGAAAAACATACTACATTTATAAAAGTTCTAGGATCCTATCCAAGAATCATATAAAAAGAAATTTTACTTTGCCATTTTTTCAATTTTTTCCTGAATATCTTTTGGCTTTATAGCATTACCACACTGTCTACAGACTAACAATTTACCCGCTTCAGGAATTTCATTCATCCCCTCACACTTGGGACAATTAACTGCAGACATCACTATACCACTTTCAGTAAGAAACACCTTTAAATCAGCAAAATCTTCCCCTGCAATCTTTATAGCAGGTATCTTAGCTAACGCCTCCTCAAAAACGTCAATAGCACAATTCTGACACAACTTTTTACCTTCATACTCTGGAATTTTTCTCTCTTTACCAAAATAAGACGCGCCAAAAGCCAGCCATCTAATATACCCCTTTTTTAACTGTTTATTCCAGAAAACCATCTTCTCTTCATTCCACAAAAGTTCTTTTTCACATCTAGCACAGTTTCCCATAAATAACGCCACTTTACTATTGGTTAGTTTTTGATAGTAATAAGGTATTTTGTTTTATTTATTGTTCTCGAATAAAAAATCTGGTTGATTGTCTATTCTTCAGTTGACTGCAACATCTTGTACATCATTCCATAACTTTTATCGTAATCTTTGTCGACCTTGGAAAGTTCTGCTCGAAGACGTTCCATTCTCTCAATAATTCCCATGGTGTCTTTATTTTTCATTAAATCTATCCACGCTTGAGCGTTTTGAATAAAAAGCTCTTCAATTTTGCCCAGATTGGCTAGTTTAATCTGCACATTAGCATAGAGATCTGGAGTTTCTTGCGCTATGGCTTCTGCTAGGGTATAGAGCATTCGGTATGTGGTACCTGCAAGTTTTTTGGACTCTGCAAAGTTTTCTTGTGCTAGTAGAGTTTCACATGTGATTAAACCTATAAAGTGAGGTAACCCCAGTATTAAAGACATAAGTTCATCGTGTTTTTGAGGTGACATTATAAAGACATTGGCACCTGCTTTTTCAAGAAACTGTTTGTATTTTTCTGCAAAAGTGTTTTCTTGTGTGTTGGTCGGAGTGAGTATGTAGGTTTTGTGAGTTACGCCACTGCTTCCCGGCCCAAAAAGCGGGTGTGTACCTAAGGTAGTTGCCGTCTTGATGTATTGATGCATAATTTTGACGGGGTGCTCTTTGATAGAGCAAATATCCATAACTGTTTGTCCTTTATGGGTGTTTTCTGCAATTTGTTTAACGACTTCTTCAAAAGAGGATATGGATGTGCAGATAAGAATGTTATCTGCATTTTGTACTGCTTTTTGAAAATTTGTGGTTGTTTCAATTTGCAGTTCACCTCCAAGCTTAGCCATTGTCTTAGCGTTACGGCCGGCAAGGATTACAGTATCGCCTTTTTCTTTATGAAATTTGGCAAACCATATGCCCATTTTTCCTGCGCCAAGAATGGCTGTTTTCATATTATTGTGTTGCCTCGCAGATTTTATCTAAGCCTGTTTCTATTTCGTTGTCTGGTGCAGTTAAACTTATGCGGAAGTGTTCTTGGTAATCGCCAAAGCTTGTGCCTGGTGCTACTGCTACGCCATTATCCAGTAGATTGAGTGTGAATTTTTCTCCATCTAGCCCTTCACGTTTGGGGAATAGATAGAATGGTGCATCGGGTTGAGTGAATTTGAATCCTGCTTCGCCTAGTTTTTTACTTGCAAGGTCAGCGCGTTGTTTATATTTGGCTTTGATGTTTTCTGCGATTTGTTTGTGTAGTTCTAAACCTTTCGTTGCTGCATCTTGGATGAAGACAGGTACGTTGTTGAAGGTGATTTGGTTTAGTTTTGTTACTTGGTCGATTAGCATTTTGTTTGCTACTATGTATCCTATGCGCCATCCTGTCATAGTGAAGGTTTTGCTAAACCCGTTAGAGAGTATGTGTTTAGAGTCTGCGCCATAGTCTAGAATACTTTTGGTTTTGTTAAACGCGATTGCGCCGTAGACTTCGTCGGAAAGTATAATTATGCCTTTTTTATTGGCGATTTCCACAATTCCATCAAGGGTTTTGTCATCCATAATTTTGCTTGTTGGATTATTTGGGTTATTTAGAATAATCATTTTTGTTTCGTTGTCAATTAACTTTTCAAGATCGTCTAGGTTAACTTTCCAGTTTGTTTCCATTTCAGTTTTAAGCAGTTTAGTTTTAGCACCAATAGTTTTAGCGATTAAATCATAAGCAGTCCAGTATGGAGTGGGGATAATTATGTTACCACCATTTTTCATAGTTAAGAATATGGTGCTGAAAATAGCCCACTTTGAACCCGGTGTTATGCCTACATTTTCTGTTTTTACACCGTGCATTTCAGCAATTTTTTGACGTAATTTTTGCTCCCCATATGAAGACGAATACTTTGTATTACCTGCCTTCATTGAGGCATAAGCTGCCTCAACAATCTCTGATGGTGTAGACATGTCGGGGTCACCGAGGTTTAATCGAATTATCTTTTTTCCTTCTCTCTCTAATTTTAGTGCCTTTTCGTTTATTTCATACAACATAAGTCTGACTCTCCGTTAAGAGCTTCTTCTACTTCTGAATATCACTACATATATTAATTATTTCACGAAAAAGCCTCTCAATTTGCGTAGAATCTAAATCAAATTCAACCGCTGCCGCCTTAACTTTACAAAAAACCTCTTTTTCCCTATCATGATCTTGTATAGGCAAACAATTCTGCTTTTTATATTTACCAATCTTTTGACAAACCGTAACGCGTTCGCTTAACGCTTTTAAAATATGTTGATCAATCTCATCTATCTGCTTTCGTAAAACCTGAAGATCCTCCAATTTCTAACACTCCTAATCCTTTTTATCTAATAGTACTTTAGGGATAAAACCTGTACGCATTAAATGATCAACAAGAGTTATCGCAACTGCCGACTCAACCGCCGGCACCGCCTTAGGTACAATACACGGATCATGTCTGCCCTTCACATTTAACACAGTCTCTTCCATAGTTAAAAGGTTAACAGTTCTCTGCTCCCTGCCAATAGACGGTGTAGGCTTAATTGCAACTCTAACTACAATCGGTTCACCACTACTTATACCTCCTAAAATACCCCCTGCATTATTTGTAGCAGACGTAACACAACAATCTTTTATTAGAAATGTGTCATTATTCTGAGAACCAAACATTTCTGCCACTCCAAACCCTGCACCGAACTCTACACTCTTTACCGCAGAAATTCCAAACAAAGCCTTCGCCAAATCCGCATCCAAAGCATCAAACAGCGGATCTCCCACACCAGCGGGCACGTTCAAAACAATACATTCAATTATTCCACCTACACTATCTCCTGCATTTTTAGCCGCCACAATAGCCTCCTCCATTTTTTTACCACACACTAAATCCGGGCATCTCGTAGCCGCTAAACCGCGATTCTTACGAATTTCATCAACACTAAAACTCTTCTCAGACCTAACTTTACCTATAGAAGTTGTGTAAGCTAAAACATCAATGCCATATTTGCCTAACATCCTCTTAGCAACGGTTCCCGCTAGTATCAAAGCAACTGTAATGCGACCCGAAAACCTTCCTCCCCCTCTAAAATCATTAAAACCACCATACCGAATGTGTGCTGAATAATCAGAATGACCCGGTCTTGGTAAATTCTTAATCTGCTCATAATCGCCCGAGTTGATTTCCTTATTCTCCACAGTTATTACAATAGGCGCCCCAGTAGTTTTACCATTGAACACTCCGCTTAACATTTTAGCTGCATCCCTTTCAACTCGAGACGAAACAATTTTGGGTTGTGCTGGAATTCTCTGGTCTAAATCATCTTGAAAATCTTTTTCCGAAAGAGATAATCCAGCTGGACAGCCATCAATAAGTACACCAACAATGTTGCCATGACTTTCTCCAAACGTAGTTACCATGAATTCTTTACCTAACGAGTTTCCCGCCACCAATTTCCACTCCTATATCTGCCAAATCAGCATAAAAAGACGGATAAGACTTTCTGACACATTCCGCATTTTCCACAATCGTTTCCCCTCTTGCACCTAAAGCAGCAACAGTACACGCCATGGCTATACGATGATCATTATGCGGATTAATAATAGCTCCATGAACTCTTGAACCTTTAATTGATAGACTTGAATTATCCATGCTAATTAAAGCCCCCATTTTTGTTAACTCTTCATATACAGTGACTAAACGATCAGACTCTTTAAACTTCAATCTGTGAGCATTAAAAATTTTTAACTTGCCCTCTGCGTAACAAGCTAACACTGCACAAATTGGGACAAGATCCGGAACATTTTTTGCATCGATATCTACAGCTTTTAACAGACTGCCTGTACCTTGAACTTCTACACTATGCTCAAAAACTTTTATTTTAACTCCCATATGTCTAAGTATATCTAAAATTGCCCTATCACCTTGTACCGTATCATAACTCAAATTATCTACTTTCACCTTTGAATTGGTAATGGAAGCTGCCGATAAAAGAAAAGCAGCAGAAGAAAAATCCCCTGAAACCTGACAATCAACCTGCCTAAACGTTTGTTTACCTGGAATATGAATACACCGATAATCTTCACTTATATACACTTCAATACCATGCTTAGCGAGAACTTCCTGAGTCATTTTAACATACTCTTTAGATTCTAACGGTGTTGTAATTTGTATTTCAGTATCTGCCATAGCTATTGGACAGGCAAACATTAAGCCACTAACAAATTGACTACTAACGTCACCTGGCAATCTGGTCTTTCCACCCGCTAAACCTCCTCTTCCCTCAACAACAATCATCTTATGACTCCCACTTTGTTCTAAACAAGTTTCAACACCTAACATTTTAAGACTCAAAAGTAAAGGCTCAATTGGCCTGCGCTCAAGTGAGCTTGACAACAAAAAAGATGAACGTCCTAACGCCAAACCTGCAATAGGAATCATAAACCGCAAAGTCGCACCCGACTCTCCAACATCCACTAAACCATCTGCCGCTTTTAATGTATTTACACCTTGAACCAACCAACAGTCTTTAGTTTTTTGCACTTGAGCTCCAAATGCAGTAATCGCCCGAAAAGTAGCCAAAGTATCCTCTGATAAAAGCGGATTCACCACTCTACCAACACCTTCCGAAAGTGCAGCAGCTATTAACATACGCTGTGTATAAGACTTCGACGCCGGCGCAACCAAAACACCCTCAAGTCTACTAGCCGGTCTAACAGTTACATTAACCATTATGTAATCACCTTGGCTTTTTCATGATTCAAATTCACCTGTAAAACCTCTCCCTCATAATCTTTCCACACAGCTCTCACCCGCTCCACATAATCCCTAGAAACAACAGCTGTAGTTGCAGGCCCTTTGCCACACAAACCCGCAGCTTTTGCCCCCGTAGCCAAAGCATCTGTAGCAATTTTAGCATTAAACCCAAACGCCATAGAATAACATTGCCCATTCAAAGTCAACGCATCCCAAAGACGTCCATTTAACACCAAATCATAAGCAAGCTCAATCTGTGACCTAAACGCTAAAAGCCCACTTGTATCCGTATTTACAGTATAACTCTTCTTAGACGGAACCTGAAACAACACCACAACTTCCTCATCTTCACTTAGAGTTAATGCTTCCTGTTTGACAAGTTTACAGTTTAAATTATCCGTAATTACTAAACCCCCAAAATACGAAGCACAAGCATCATCAAACGCGCCCGTCAAAGTAACTCCTGCATCAAAAGCTGCCAAAACACCCAATTTAACTACTTCCAAATCCCCCAAAGACTCACCTAACGCACCAAGAGTCGCAAGAACCACTGCATTAGCTGCAACACTACTACTCTTCAAACCTCTGGCAATTGGAATGTTGCTCCACGTTCTAACCTTTGCCCCAAACTCTTCCTCCAAACAAAAATGCCTAAGAACAGCAGTAACCGCTTTCTGAACTAAAACAGAATTCTCTCCTACATCAGACGTAATCTCTGTCTCAATAACATGCGACTCACTAGTCAACTTTACTTGAGCTTTAGTGAAAAGATCAACACCAAAAGCTGCTCCCATATTAGTAGCCATAGCATTAACAACAGTCGCCGCCCCATGAGCTAAAGCTAAAGACTCACCCATCATATTACCTGACACCACTTAACTGTTCCAACACCACTTTTCTCATAACCTGCACCGGCGCTTTACAACCTGTCCAAATCTCAAACGACGCTGCACCCTGATAAATCAACATCTCCACACCACTTATTACTCTTGCACCTACCGCTTTAGCATCTTTGACTAGCAAAGTCTCAACTGGATTGTAGACTAAATCCATAACCGTCAAATCAGACCTCAAAATATTTGATGCAACTAAACTCTGATTTACATTAGGCTTCATCCCAACAGATGTTGTATTAAGCAAAACATCTACACTACCAATGTTCTCTTCAATAGCCTCTAAAGAAAGCGAACCAACAATGACATTTTTATTACATATACATTTCAAAGTATCTGCTAATTTTACAGCCTCCGAAACTGTACGATTAAGCACAACAAGCTCATCAACCTCTTGAACCAGCGCATAAGCAATAGCTCGTGCTGCTCCTCCTGCCCCTAACATCAATACCCTTTTGCCATACGGATCTGAACCATTTTCCTTAAGCGCCATAAGAGCACCTACGCCGTCCGTACTATAACCCAACATTTTACCCCCCTTACAATGGATAGTATTTACAGAATTCAATTTCTTCGCAACATCATCTACCCAATCCAAATGCGCTATCACAGCTTCTTTATGGGGCATAGTAACATTTATACCCAAAAAACCCAAAGCCTGTATTCCTGCTAAAGCATTTGCTACATTTGACGTTTTTACTGCAAATGCTGTATACACAAAATCTAGTCCCAACGAGTTAAACGCGGCATTTTGAATTGTCGGACTCAATGAATGCTCTACTGGGTCACCTATAACTGCACAAACACCTGTTTTCCCTGAGATACCCACAGCTATTGCCTCAACAGAGAGTAGGCAGTTCTCATTTCATTTATGCTTATTTGTCCTGGTGCCGTTTCACTACCTTGTTTCAAGGTAGCAAAAGTAAAAAACGCGCCAAAGGCAGGTGAGAGTAACCGAGAAATTCTGCCCTGTTCACCCATACAAAAACACACTAATTGAGTTTTATTCGAATTTTCTGAAACAAAATTAAGCACATCTAAATTATCTTGTGCCTGTATTGCAGTACCCACTATTTTACAAACATCTGCTCCCATATCACTTTCCTTATCTAAAATACGCTGCAACTCCACAACAGTAAACGCACCATTAAAATTATGAGACGAAACAATGGCTTTTGTATTCAACTTTTTTAGATCAATAATGTGTTCTTTTAACATCAGCGATGTTAACTCTAAATCGACGTATTGAAAACCACTATTTGCCGCATCCATTAAATTTTGCCAACGTTGAGTCGCTGTTCCTGTGAAACTACCCATTTCACATGGCAACTTGTTTGTAGCAATAAGTGGAATTTTAGTTGAGGCAACAAGATCCGTAAATTTTGGAGTTTTATAATTGTCTAACCGTATTTCAATAAAATCTGCTTTGGTAACTTCTACTTTCTCAATTAAACTTAATGCATCATCATTATTTTTTGGTTTTATTGAAACGCAAATTTTAGGGGTCACTTTTCAATCACTGTCTCATCAGGAACGTTAACACCAAAGTGTCTACCGCCTTTTGCTGCAAGATGAACTATTACTTCTTCGCCGGATTCAAGTTCAGTGACTGGTTTAGACCCCTCAGACGTGACTACACGGATAGTTTCTGCATTTTGTAGGATGGTCTTAACTATCCTGTCTTCTATTTGTGCCTCTATGAGAATTAAGGGTCTGATTTCAATTTTTATTCTGCCAACATTAGCTTTTCGTGTTTTGCCTTCACGATTAACAATTATTACTTCATCACCGGATTTGAACTCTTGAAGATATCGCGTAGTTTGTAAATCGCCTAACGTGTACATAGACAATGAACCTGCATTAACTCTAAAGGGTCGTGATGCAACGTATGGATTTTCATTAACTTCTGCCTCTACTAAAAATAACCCTGCACTCTGACTACCTACAAGCATGCCTTCCCCAGGGGTCATCAAGTCACAGGTATCAACACATACGCGTGCGCCGTTACCAATGGGTTTAGTGGCGATGATCTTTGCAGTAGTCATTTCAAGTTTTAACACTTCCGGTTTAACTATAGCTATAGTTTTTAAAATTTCTTCTGAATGAACCGTCTTAAGTAACACGCCATCAGTACCTAATTCCAAAGTTTCAAGTGCAATTTTTGCCTCCTCCGAATTAGTTACTTCTGTAATTAGTTTGCTTTTTCCTTTTACACGCGCAATAAGATTCTCTAAAGGAATTACGTGCCAGTTTATAGTGCTGATTAATAGATAACTTGCGCCTTTTTCAGCTGCTTCAACAATTAGATTCTCTGTTGTTTTATCTGAAATGCAGATTCTTAGAATTTTACCTTGAACATTTTGTTGCTTAAAACCTTCAACTGACGGTATCACAACAGTGTGTTCTTGTTTTGATGTCGTGAAAATGGCTTTATTGCCTTCGATGATAACATCACTATATTGATTAACAAGATCTGTTAAAGTGTTCTGTTTATTGGTTTCTATCCAGAGCTCCTTCAAGACTGTTCACCGAGAATTTTTCGTGCTTGTTCTACTGTTGCACCTTTATGTACTATAGCTGCTAATGCCTTAACAATCAACGCTTGATTATCCCATTGGAATATGTTACGTCCCATGGAAAGTCCGGCTGCTCCTGCTTTGAGGGAATCACTTGTAATTTGTAAGACCTCTTCTAACGATTTACATTTTGGGCCGCCGGCAATGAGAACTGGAGCTGAACAACTTTCTGTAACATGCTTAAATGACTCTATTGTTCCTGTGTAATTTGTCTTAATGATGTCTGCACCTAACTCTGCACCAATTCGTGCTGCGTGAGCTACTACTTCAAATGCATGTTCATCTGAAATTTTTGGTCCTCGAGGATACATCATCGCAAGAAGTGGCAAACCAAATTTGTCACATTCCTCAGCGACTTTTCCAAGTGTTGATAACATCTTTTCTTCATCTTGGGATCCTACATTTACATGTACAGCAACTGCGTCTGCACCAAATCGTATAGCTTCTTGCACGCTACAGACTTGGACCTTGTTGTTCATGTTTGGATTAAGGTTTGACATACCGTTGAGCATTACAATTAAGCCGGTGTTTGTGGTGTCAACAGTTTTTGCAATGCCCTTATGAATAAGGATTGCATCTACGCCGCCTTTAACAAGTTGATTAATTGTTTGTTGCATGTTGGTAATGCCTTGGATTGGGCCGGTTGTTACGCCGTGGTCCATAGGTACAACTATTGTGCGGTTGTCTTGTTGAAATATTTGTTTCATTCGTCTATTTTTGCCTGTGTTCAAGTATACATCTCTCTTTTTATTGTGTTTTTAGTGAGGTTTTAATTAAGTTTAGAGCTTTTTCTTTTTCATTCCAATCTACAAACAGTAGAATACTTGAAGTAATTGTTAGAATACCTGAAATGTTGATGCCAGCATGTCTTAGGTCTTCACTAATTCTTCCAATAATGCCATGTGTTTCTTCAAGCCCTACTCCACTGGTTTGGATAAAAGCTAAATCTTTTTTGACAGCCATGGCTATTGTTTCTTTATTATCAACTGTGATTTTGTGAATTTGACTAAAGAGTTCCTCTGGATTGTTTTCTTGGCGTATGTAGAATATAATAGAGTTTGTGTTCATTGACATACCGAGAAGTGTGGTGTGTTGTCGGACTTTTTCAAACATTTCTGTTATGATTTTAGTATTGTTTGAGATGCTTTCTCCTATAACTGTTATTTCAGCTACTGGTATTGAACTAGCTATTTCTGCGTCAAGTTCCCATGATAATGCACCTTTAATTAAAGTGCCTGGCATGCTTAAGTCATCGTGTTTATTGTTCATAACTTTTACATCGATATCTTTTGGTTTATATTTGAGGGCTTTACTGTGGATAAATTTAGCGCCTGAATCCGCTAGACCTACCAAAGTATTAACATTTATTTCTGATAAACGCTTTGGGTTTTGAATTATTTTAGGATCACTTGTCATTATACCTTCGGCATCGGTAACAAGCACAATTTGGTCTGCGCCTATGTTTTCTCCTACGATGAAAGCTGTTGTGTCACTCCCACCTCTGCCTAAAGTAGTGATTTTGTCATCTTTGGTTTTACCTACGAATCCTGCAATCACAGGTATCGTGTCTTTTTCAACAAGTGGCAAAACATAGTTTCTAATGTTTTTACTACACACTTCAATGTCTGGATTTGCATTTTGAAATGCTTCATCTGTTATTATTGGCCATTTATCATCCATAGGATCAAAATAACACGCGTCTACACCATTATTACGCAATGCAGTTGCAAAAATGCGTGCACTTGTGCGCTCACCCATAGAGAGAATATCATCTAATTCATGTTTAGCCACCTTACCATTTGAAATGCTCTTTGCTGTAGACATGAGTGTATCAGTTGTCTTACCCATAGCTGATACTATAACTGCAATTTTAGTGCCCCGCTTAGCTTCTGAAACAACAGCCATAACTGCTTTTAGTAATTTTTCAGGCTCTGCAAGGCTCGAACCGCCAAATTTAACTGCAATTTTTTTGTCAAATTTCAAATTTTTTCACCATTAACACCAACTATATGCCCAGAATATTTCACACATGCTATCCTGGGCTTACTTATAAAACCAATAATAAAAGCCGTGTTCGAAACTATATGTTTGAATCTTTTTTGCATTAATGTAAAGATCTGCCATTTTGCTTCGAACCTTAAATTGGTTGTAGCTGAAAAAAATATAAGCATTTCGGAAATAGATGCCAATTTAAATAATGTTTACCTCCGCAATTGCAGCGTATAAATGAATTTCCAAATCAGACTATAGCGTCTTTCAACGTATCTTGTTTTTATTTAAGATCTTTTACATTTTTCGTTATTTTACTGTTGTTTTCTTCATGTCTATAATTAAATCTGCAGAGAAAAAAAAGATTTGATGTTAAAAATTTTTGACGCGTTGTCTATTTGAAGTTTTTATTGTTCTAAAAAAGGTAAATGTTTTTGTTGATTATGTGTTGCGTAGGACTATCATGGTGTTGGTTTTCATGATGCCTTCTACATGTCTGATTTTTTCTATGCATTCGTTAACTTCAACTATGTTCATGCCATCTATTACTGCAACTATGTCGTATTCGCCTGTTACTTCATAGATTGTTTCTACGTTTGGAATTAGTTGTATACGTTTTG
>JAITMO010000113.1 GCA_031277345.1 Candidatus Bathycorpusculum soli | reverse complement strand
CTTATCCCGCAATCTCTCGCCCGACCGATAGGACGCTTTTTCCACCGCGCGCAATTTCTCACCCGCTCGGTACGCTGACGCGCCGATCGCCGAGCGTCCCGACTCTCTGCCGATAATGTTTACTCTTAAATAATAAATAGCCACTACGAACGCACCCCCACAAAACAGCTTATGTTCGCCCGCTTGTCTTGTATGCGACATTCCGAAGGAATGTGTACTTGCGCCCTTCTGATCGGTGTTGCTACATTTTTGGGAGCATGAAAAGTTTGGATTTTGTTAGAGTGGAGAACAACTTTGAGAGGCGAAAGGGTTTGAATGAAAAAGAAGTGCGCAAAAGTCACTTTGCTACACTCCTATGAAAATTTCTATCTTTATGTTACAATAAAGCCGGAAAAATCTTACGCTATACCACTTTTGGTACGCTGATGGGAGTTATATTGGGGAAGTTTTTGCCAACAATGTTAAAGAGTTGATAGGAGCGGGTGTTGAGGTTGTTAAGCGTAGTTTGTTGCATAAGTTTGTGGTTCTTCCTAAGTGTTGGATTGTTGAGCGTTCGTTTGGCTGGCTTGAAGACTATCGTTTGCTGTGGAAAAATTGTGAACGAAAAATCCCCAAGAGTTTTCACCTTTAGGGAGATTTACAAATATTTGTTTCATAAAAACCATAAGTAGTGTGTAAAAAACACGTTAAAAATCAAAAAAAACATTACCAAAAACAGCTCTAACCTCCAAATAAAATTGTAAAAATCAACGCTATCTCCCTATACATGAAAACTCAAATTTCTGTTGTGTGTATGATTCCAAAATAAATCCTCCAATGTTGTTTTTGGTGTTGAGGTTTTTCTGTAAGCTTTAATTGATTTGGCGTTGTTTAATTTGTTATGTTTCAAGTTAGAGTTATGTCTGCTGAGAATTATGGTTTTGCTGTTGGTTTAGCTAATACTATGGGTTGGGGTATGGATATATCTGATTTTGGTTTTAGTCAGTTTCTTGAGCCGGAGGGTTGTTTTGTGTTGTGTGAGGGTTCTACTCCGGTTGGGTTGGCAACTTGTGTTGGTTTTGGTAAGTTGGGTTGGTTTGGAGATTTTGTTGTTGAGAAGGAAAGTCGTGGTCGTGGTGGTGGAGGGGTGTTGTTGGGGCATGCTATTGATTATTTGCGGAGTATGGGTGTTGAGTCTGTTGGGTTGTATGCTTATCCGCATCTTGAAGATTTTTATGGTAGGTTTGGTTTTAGAGTTGGTTCTGGTTTGAAGGTTTTGTGTAATGATTTGTTGCAGGCTAATAGTTTGTTTGTGGGCGGGTTTGAGTCTGGTGTTGATTTTTCGTTGTTATCTGATTTTGACTGTGAGTTTTTTGGGGCAGATAGGTCACGTTTGTTAGAGGGTATTTTGCAAAAGAGAGGTAATTTGTGTTTTGTTGCAAGAGAGAATGGTGTGGTTGTTGGTTATGTTTTAGCTAAAGTGCAAAAGGGTGTAGTTGAGGTTGGTCCGCTTGTTTGTAGGCCTGATAGGTTTATGGTGGTTTTGGATCTTTTGAAGGTGATGTTGTGTCGGTTGGTGGGTAGGCGTGTTGTGCTTTATTTGTTGGATGGTCAAAATGTGTTTGAAGAGTTTTTGTTGGGTGTTGGTTTTAGGATAGATTTTTCTTTGTTGGGAATGTTTTTAGGTAAGTCTGTTTTCAACAGTGGGGTGTATCTTGCTGAATCTTTGGAGCGGGGGTAGATTAGTGTCTGATTATTGTTATCGTTTAGTTAAGGGTTTTTTAGCAAATTCTATGTTAGCTGTTAGAGTTTTAACTAGAAGTGTTCAGAGGCATAGGGAAGAAAAGGTTTGTCAGAGAGTTGTTTTTTCGTGGTTTGGGGATGGAAAAAAGCTTGTAGATTTTAGGGGGGATGCACATTTTTATTTGCGTGGTTCTGTGGAGTATGCTAATTCGCAGTTGACATCTGAGGAGCTTCAGGGTATTATTGGTTTGCGTTTACTTCAGACGTGTGTTAATTATTGTTTGGAGACAGGTATGCAGGATCCTATGGAAACGGATTATCGTGCTCTTTGCGAGGAGCTTAAGGGGCCGCCGAAGGGTTATGTTTTGCCTTTTTTACTAAATACAGACGATATAGAGGCTGATAGGTATTCAATTAATCCGTTGAGACAGTCTTTAATGGATAGTGGACAGAGTGCGTTTCCGGTAGCTAATATTAAAACTGAACCGCTTTGTGTTGATAAGGCGTTTGTAGAAAAATATGAGGGGACTTTAATTTCTAAAGAGGAGGTAGAGTTAATAACTGAGGAGCTTTTGCAGCATGAAAAGTATATGGATTTTGTAGATTCAGTTAAATTTCGGCAGTTGGAGGCTTTGTCTAAAGTTTTTGGCATTAATTTTGATTTCTATTCGCTACGTATGCCTTTATCTATTCTTCAAACAGAAAAAAAAGACGACATATTACACTACATAATAAGTGAAGCTCATAAGAGTTATCAGTCTATTAAGCAGGCGTATGATTGTATGGGGCGAAGTATAGCTAAACGTTCTACTTTGCTTGCTGTGCCACATTCCAAAAAAGGATATGGTTCTAAACGGGCAGCTCACGGCAAAATTCAACTCAGTGATACCAAGCTTTTAAATGTTAACGTGAAATATAAACCCACTACACTGTATTCAAATGGCATAGATCCAAAAGATGTAGCTATAACACATGGCGAAGATGATTTCACAATAGAAGGGGAACACTTTGTGGATTATAGCTATAGTGAGACACCTGCTTCTCCACAGTTTTTCTTGTATGCGTTAGCTTCTCCGGAAAACGCAGCGTTATGGCATGGTATAGGAGCTTTTGCAGCATCTCAACTTTTACAAACTTATGTTTCAGCACATAAAGCCTGCAATGACGATAAGCTTATTCCAGGGTTGGCTGAAAAATATAGTTTAGCTCACAATAAAGTTCCTTTATCATTTAATTTGGTGCCAGAGGGTATGTGGAGAAATCCCGAGAGGCAAAACATTGATGCAAGTGTAGGTACAGTAAAGGATTTAAATACATTTATAAATAGGGGGGTATGGCTTGAGCATCTCACAGAATACCAGTAAAAACAAGCATGGCATGTCAATGGTGGATCTTTTGATGCTTAAAATTCAAAAAATACTGCGCAAACTACCTGTAAATCTCTTAAAAGCTGGAAATATTCAAGGAGAATTTTTAGAGTACTTTAAAGAATTTGACAAAGTAAAAGCTGTACAGGGCATTTTCGGAGAACAAACAACCCGTGTCTTACAGGATTTAAAAGTAGAGTTTAGCTGGATAAATGGTTATATGCATGTTGATAGCACCGATGGGCACATAGTGATAAGCAGGGTTTATCTTCAAAATGGTAATAAAACTGACATTTACCTAGATTTAATCCATGAGCTCTGTCACGTAAAGCAGTTCATGGAGGGCAAAGAACTTTTTGACCCAAGATACAAATATGTGGATCGCCCAACAGAAATTGAAGCTTACAAATACACAGTACAAGAAGCAAAACGTATAGGACTAACAAAAGAGCGTATCAAAGAGTATCTAAAAACTGAATGGATAAACAATACAGACTTTAAACGACTACTAAAAGCTATAGAAGTCTAAACATTAAAATCTAAAACCTTCTGATAAACAGCAAGCATTTTTTTAGCACAAATATCCCACGTAAAATTCTCACAAACAAACCGCCGCCCAGCCAAACCTAACCGTTGCCGCAACACAGCATCACCTAAAAGACGCAACAACGCCTCTGCCAACGCATCACTACAAGTATAATCCACTAATAAACCTGTTTCCCCATCAACCACCGCCTCATTTACTCCTCCAATATTAAAAGCAACCACAGGCTTTCCCGACGCAGATGCTTCCAATGAAACAATCCCCTGACCCTCCTGAATAGAAGGCAAAACAAACACATCACAACAACCATACAGCAAAGAAAGCTCATCTTCAGACAAACCATTCTTAAAGATAAAATTATCCAAAAGGTTAGCAGCTATTAGACGGTTAATTAACAGTGTTTTCAGCGGACCTTCACCTACAATAACAAACTGTAACTTAGAATAAGTTTTAACAATCTGCTTAGCAGCCTCCACCAAAAACATTACACCTTTACGAGGAATTAAACTACCCACAAACAACACTAAAGGCACATCATCTTCAAGACCAAATTGACGCTTAAACAATATCGCCTGCTCTTCTTCTATAGGCTTGTATTTGTTTACGTCAACACCATTAGGCACAATACATACCTTTGAAGAATCAACATCATAGTGTTTTTGTAGTTTTTCAAAAGAATATCGACTAATAGTAACTAGTAAATCAGCTTTTTTAGCAGTTTCACCCTCTAACCGTGCAAGTCTCGCCATAAAACGAGTAGCTATCCTATCTCTAAAAGATAAAGAATCCAAAAGTTTTACCTGTTCAAACTCATCCGCCAACACCCCATGAATAGTATGCACAAAAACACCTCTCACAGAGGAGGCTCTAAAAGCTCTAAGAAGCCCATATCCATTATCGTTATGCGCCTCATAGACATCATCATTAAAAACTGTTTTAGACACAGACCTATTAAAAGTCCAATTATCAAGCGGATAAACCCTATCAGTTGATGCTAAAGGAGCAAACCTTACCCCCTCAATAACAATAGGAACTTTAAAACCTGCTTTTGTACCACTATACACAGTAACATCAGCATAACCAGTAAGACGGCGCATTGTTTCATTTATACGCCTCTCCACACCACCCCTATACAAATGAGGGGGCTGAGTGTTAAAAACAGCTAAGCGAAACTTGTCCATACTATACATTTTATTTAAAGCTGTTTTTATGTCTACTGATTCAGGTTTTAACGAAACTAATTTTAAGTTTGTTTTTATAAGATAGATTAAGTAGAGGCAACTTATATGGCAGATGTTCTTCTTACAGCTGATGAAACTTTAACAAGTGATTATCATAGTAACGTGTTTTTAGGTTTTAGTACTTGTGCACCGCCCAATTTTATTCCAGATTGGCTATTTAGAGGCATATTTTTTCCCCCCCTAAAAACAGACAAATGTGGTTTACCCAAAGCGGCACCATATGGCTTAAGGAAAATAGAGGCTCAACTTTTAAACGAGGGATTTAATGTTACTACAGTAAGCCCACACCATTTAAAAGAAAACCTAAATGATACAAAGGTTCTTGGGATACACGTTATGGACCCTTTTGGGCTGGGACCAGCTTCAAGTACTTTGGCGGCGCTTTTTAAGAAGGAGCCGTTTCTTGCTAAATATTTTGAGCGGTTAATGCGTGATCCTGA
>JAITMO010000225.1 GCA_031277345.1 Candidatus Bathycorpusculum soli | reverse complement strand
AAAATCATTCTGAAATGGAGTTTAACAGATAATCAGAACATATGTATAACACAAGCAATTATACATAGAACATGTTTTTTCTAATTGAACGCTTTTCAAGACATTTTCAAAATTTACGACTTTTTAGAAAATTCCAATTTACCTATGTATAATTTACCCGGGATTTTAGGTAATGACTGGATACATTGGAGGTTGGATATGGATGTTGCTAAGACTCCTAATGAGGCTTTTTTGAGAAGATTACCTGTTAAATGTTTAATGTGGCTAAGCAGTAAACTGTTAAATGGAGAATCTTTATAAAAGAAAAAGAGGACATACTTTCAGAAAAATACAACATCCAACAGAAGTGTTGAAACATATATTTGCGATTTCTATAACTACTGAAACTCAAAATAAAGTATCAAAGAAAAAAATGGTTACCTAACAATTGCTATGGTTTACGGTGGAAAAAATCCGTTATTCTTATAAACCCACAATATTATTTAATAAAGTCACATTCGAAAATAGGCGGACCGGTAGCTCAGCACGGCTGGAGCGTTCGACTGATAATCGAAAGGTCGCCGGTTCAAATCCGGCTCGGTCCACCATATCACCAATTGAAATATTGTTTATTATCATTTTTTGTTAGCTATTTTATGCGTGGCTTTCTGGTAGAGGTAGTTTTATTTTGGTTAAGAAAGAAGTATGTAGCCAGTTGTTGTTATGTGATGGCGATTGTTCCGGCTATTCTAAGTTTTGTGCCTTCGAGGTACATAAGTACTGTTTTATCGCCTGTGCGATATGATAAGGGTTTATCTAGTGTTAGTGTTGCGGTTACGTTTCTAAAGTCTGTTTCTTCGGTGATTGTGTCTATTTTTGCTGTGAGGAATTGTGTCCAGTGTCCTATGTGCATGACCATGCCTTGTTTTAGAGGGGAGGACCAGTATTTAGTTAGTTGAATTTTGCCTTGCAGGTTGCTGCTTGTTTTAACGGATGGGTCATTTGTCAGGGTGACTCCTCTATCGAGGTGTTCGACATCGATGCCTTTTAGGGCTAAACCGACGCGGTCTCCTTCATTTGCAGTGTCCCATTCTTCGTCGTGTTTTTGAATTGACCGAATTTGTGTTGTTTTTCCAGTAGGTAAGGCATTTAGTGTTGCATGTTTTTGGATAACACCGTGAGCTACAACACCTAGTACAACTACACCCACGCCTTTTACGTTAAAAGCATGATCTATAGGCACTATACCGACGGGTGGCTGCACTACAGTTGTTTCGGGGTTTAGTTGTTTTGTTGCATCTAATAAGAGTTGTTCGCGGAGTTGTATAGGATCATCAGGCACAATTTCAAAATTTTCAAGACTTGTACCTTTGATTAGAGCTAGAATTTTTTCTTTGGAGACATAATTGCGCAGAACAAAGTATCCGCTATCTATTCCAGCCATTTGTAACATGACAATACATTCACCTAAGACAGAGTTCACTTCGTCTACGGCTATAACAGCTTTTTTTGCTAATGATACGGCATAGTATAGAGGGGCAAGCCGTTCGGGGTAACGTGTCGGCTCAATAAAAGTAAGAGTATTCTCATCTTTTTTTAAATTATAAAAGGTAATATCTGTTGAAGTTCCTTTTTTACCAAGATTACCAGCATAACCCGCCACACCTAAAACAGCTACCGTGAGATTTCCCATAAACATCCGCTTCTTTTTATGTACGATTAATATACATAAAGATAAGTGTTGCCAACCATAACAAAAATTTACCTATCCTACAGCAAGTACAACCCGCATATGACATTTAAAAAAGTTACAACAGCGCAGTACAGTTAGAAAGTTTTGTATAACAAATAATAAAAGCCGTTACCGCATTTTATAGTCTGAGAAAAAATGTTGACGCTAAATGAGCCTATGATTATTGTAAATTTTAAGACTTATCTTGAATCAACTGGAAAAAAAGCTTTAGATCTTGCAAAACAGGCAGAACGAGCAAGTAAAGAAACGGGGGTTCAAATTATAGTTGTACCACAACTTGTGGATTTAGCTAAAATTGTAGAAACTGTAGAAATTCCAGTTTTTGCACAACACATTGACCCTATAACGCCAGGCAATAATACAGGGCACATTCTAGCAGAGGCCATAAAAGAAGCAGGAGCCACAGGCACACTTATTAATCATTCTGAAAAACAACTTCGCCTTATAGATATCCAAGCCTCTATAGAGCTTGCAAAAGAAAAAAACCTCATAACTTGCGTCTGCGCAAACAACCCTACCATCAGCACTGCCATAGCCACCCTAAAACCAGACATAACCTCAATTGAACCACCAGAACTTATCGGCACAGGAATATCAGTATCTAAAGCAAAACCCGAAATCATAACAAACACAATAGAACTAGTACACCAAATAGACCAAAAAATGCCCATACTATGCGGCGCAGGTATAAGCCAACCAGAAGACGTAACTATAGCATTAAAATTAGGAGCCCATGGAATACTAGTAGCAAGTGGCATCATCAAAGCAAAAGACCCATACCACATTTTATGCTCATTTGCTAACACAACAAAAAAATAACAAAATAGCAAAGTGACCAAACTTGAAAGTTGAACCTGAATGTGCATCATGTCTACTCTCGCGAGCACAAACACAAATATATCAAGCCACCACAAACCCCGCCCTACGATTCCGATGTATGGCAGAAATTGTAAAACTCTTAAACCGCGAATTTAAACCAACAACCGTCGCAGCCGACATCGGCACCACAAGAGACCGCATAATCCGCAAATTAACCAGTAACCCAGACCCATACAAACAAATTAAAAAAACAGCCAACGAAAAAGCCCTCAAACTATTACCCCAAGCTAAAAAATTTGTACACACAGGCAACACCCAACAAGAAAGATTCAAAAAAGCATGCCTATGTGCGATAGTCGGCAACATCATGGAATTTGACATTCCAGGACACAAATACACCCTAAAAAATCTCTCAAAAACAATCAGAGACGCCGCCAAAGATCTAGCTATCGACGACATAGACAAAGCATACGAAATAATCAAAAAAGCAAACAACATTTTATATCTTGCAGACAACGCAGGAGAAATTATCTTTGATACGCTACTTATAGAACAACTCAAAAACATGGGTCTAAAAGTCACGTACGTCGTCAAAGGAGGCCCTGTAATCAATGATGCCACACTAGAGGATGTTGAAATCTCAAACATTGACAAACTCGCAGACGAAGTTATAACCACGGGAACCGACGCCGTCGGACTACCCAAAAAAGAAGTCTCACCAGAATTCCTAAAAATCTATGACCAAACAGAAATAGTCATCGCCAAAGGAATGGGACACGCCGAAACTATAACTGAATACAAATACACTAAACCCCACCTACACCTACTCCGCACAAAGTGTACCCCAGTAGCAAATTACTTCTGCACCCCACGAGATAAAAATATTGCAAAACTAATAACATAAAATAACCAACTCACTTTCAACTAACAACTTACAAAATTTACACACAAAAAGTGAACCACATGCCATTTTACCAAACTGTGTCAAAAGTTGTGCATAAACGCAACTTAACCCTGCGCGTAAACCATATACACCACAAGTTATATGCGTATCGTTAGCATGAATTAACAAAAGATTTTGACACCGTCTGCCATACAAATGCACTATGTTTTTTATAAATCTCGCAAAACAACGCTAAATAAAATACTACGTCACATAACCCAACATTAGCATATTGGTTCATAGCCTCATGATAAATAGGCAGGCTCAATTAAACAAAATTTTACCACATTTCAAATGATGCAAAAATTTTCATAAATATTATTTTTAATTAATTTACAAACATTTGGGCGAAATTTTGGCAACATTTGGAACACATTTGGAACACATTTGGAAATTTATTTAATAGCAATTAATACTTAGGCTTAATTAACAAAAGCATGGCAGTGAAGCAAGACGAAAGATAACATCAAACATCAACAACCTTTCAAACCCTTCCCACCAAACAAAGTCGCGATCCACATCAACACACTTTAGCACATAAACGTTGCATAAAAACACACAAGCCCAACAATGTAACTATCGTATAAAAACACATTGAACTTTAACACACAACGCTACGCGATTAGCTACGGAAATAATTACATCTACCCCCTACAACAATAACAGAGCAAAAAAAAAACAAACACCATGTTTTTTGTTTCAAATTAAACGTTAACAGAGTTTATCAAAAATAATGTAAAAGACATTGTGATAAAAATGAAAAAACCATATGTCATAACATTGGAAAATGTAAAAGAACTTCAGGAAGCAATGGAAAAGAAAGAAAATGCGCCCCACTATAAAAAGTTAGAGGCAGTTGCACTCAGAGGCAAGTATGACGATAATACAATAGTTGGTACGATAACAGGAATTCGTCCTGAATTAATTAGCCGACTTGTTTCTATCTATTGCAAAAATGGGTTGAATGCTTTGCTTGTTGACGGCAGACATCGTAACATGAGTGAGAAAGAGGAGCGGGAGTTTTTAGCTCAATTTAAGGAAGCAGCATTAAAAGGACAAATAAAATCATTATCGATAATTAAGAAAGCCTACGCTAAAAAAATGGGCAAAAAATACCAAGAACCTTCCACAATATACTATCTTTTGCGTAAACACGGTTGGAAATTTGTTAACCGAGAAACCACAACATCAAACAACACAAACAGTGAAGAGATAAAAACAAGTCATTGGCGACCACCAGAGTAAACAGCACCAACATAGAAGGCAATTTAAAACCGTAACTTTTCCAAATTACCCCATATTTTTTGACAATGTTTTAAAATACCTCATTTATTTGTTCGATTTATTTAATATTATATATAAGCGTTCACATTTAATCATTTAAACACTATTGTGCTTTTTAGATAGCAAATAATTTTTCATCATAATCAATTTCATCGTGTCAATATTTTAAAATCACAAAAAACATTATATAACCAAAATCATCACCAAAAAAAATAACCACCAACAACCTCACTTATACCGCTTCAAATCACAACACATAGGAGTAAACTATAGGCAACAAAATCTAAAAATTTAACTCAAATACCTAAACAAAGACCACTTTAATCACTAAACCACCAACCTAGGAGTAAAAATGCAGAGTTACAGTTAAAAAAAATAAAGAAACACAAGTTTAAAAAAGACCATAAAAACACAATTTATTTTTTAACTCGTAACTCTTCACTTTTTTGGTAATATGTCTTTTTAGCTTTTTAAAAATCGACTAAATTTAGCCATAAATCAAAAAACAGCCTCAAATTTCGCTGCAAATACGTAAGAACATTCATCATGCAGATTACCAATATTGGCAATACCTGTTCACGAAGGCTATGGCGTGATTACAGCGTAATTCAGAGCTATTTTTATGTTTTAACTGAATTTAACAAGGTAAAAAACACTAAAAGAATGTATACCAAAAAACTGCAGAGTTAGGGCTTAACATACGACTAGGCAGTTTTGCTTTAAATGCCGGTATTGAGGTTATTGTGCTTGGCAGCAATATGTTTGAGGGTATGAACTCTAAGAAGTGAATATCGTTTTGTAAACATTCGTCATCCATGCCGTTGCGTGCTTCAGCCATGTCAACGTTACATGTTGCGTTAACTGCATTGCGTAACTCATTAAAATCTACGTTATGCTCATCGCAGAACAGTTTAACTTCTTCAGCATAAGTTAGGCGCATATAGCAATAGGTGTTTTCAACTAGTTCAGAGAGCTCTGCAAGTTCTATTGAACTAACTGTGTACAAAGGTACACCCAATATATTGTAGAAGGTATTAGCTTTTCTTTTACTCTCTTTGTTTAGCGCCCCTACAATTCTGGTCATGCATTAAAATGGTTGATAAGTTGGGATAAATGATATATCATTGCTATAGAAGCAAATAATCATGATAAGTAAAGCGATTAAATGTATTCATTGTGAAAGCAAAGATATCGTA
>JAITMO010000160.1 GCA_031277345.1 Candidatus Bathycorpusculum soli | reverse complement strand
GGTGAATTGCCTGATGTGAATGGTGATGGGTCATCTGATGGAAATAATGGACTTTCCGATGTGAACGATTTTAGTTTAAGGAACATATTGATTATTTGTGTTACTGTTATTGGTGTAGTTGGGGCTATTTTGTTTTTTATTTTCAAAAGAGGATCTTTTCCTATTCAAATCAATCACTAATAGAGATGCTGACTTGGGTGATGCCTCCGTGTCCGATTGCTTTTGCTTCATTTGCTAGGTGTATAGTCGTTTTTGTCTTTCGTTAAGTATTGGTAATGTGTTATGGATCCTTTCTGTTGTGGTGACATCCATGCTTTAACAGTATCATAGCTACCTATAAATGTAAAGTTTATTTTCAATCAGTACCTAACTATAGACGATTATAAATGAGCAACGAAAAACTAACTACAATATAACTAACAAAATCCGTAATCAAAGAACTACAAAACATCCGAAAATACCCCCGAGAAACCTACAACGAAACAATCCTAAACCTAATAAAAACAGCCAAAGAATCAAAAAACAAAAAACAATACGACGAATTTCTACACACCATACAACAAGCAAAAATGAAAGAGCTCTGGGATAATGACGAAAACGAGGCATAGAAAAATGCCTAATCCAAGAGATGTAATTTTAACAACCGTACAATTCACCGATACTAACGAGATAAAAATAAGACCATCGTAGTTCTCTTCAAAGAACACGAAAACATAATAGTAACAGGCATAACAAGCAACCTCAAAATGAGCGGAATACCTCTTAGCAGAAACAAAAGAACCATAAAAGACAGCGTTATAAAACTAAATTACATATTTACTATCTCAACCGAAATGGCAATAAAAGTACTCTTCCCCCTTAGCACAGAAAAAACAACTATTATATGCAGAGTTAATTAAACGCCTTAGCAGTCTTAAACCTGCCTATAACATGGTTAAACCTGAAAACTCAACTACCAGTTAAGTAGCCTTCACTATCTTTTTACACTATAGCAACATAACTTTTTGTTAACTGTATTTGTTGTTTTTTAATAATGAGAAACATGTTTGAAATGCTGGTCTAATACACTATTTGTGTGTGGAATAACGTAAAACTCTAAAATACAAATAATTAATAAAAATCAGAACTGCTATATGAGTTACTGTTTTTAGGAAAAAAAGTGGATTTCCCACAAGGCAAAAACTTGACAGTCTTTCATGAGAGAAAATACCTTGCTGTTTTAGCCCTAACAAAAGCCCATAAGAATTAAAACCCCTACATAGTAAACTACTCATCCCTTCCGGGGTAAGCATCACGGGTTTTAGGTTCAATTTATGGTCTTCTATTTTCACAATAGTAACATCACCAGCAGAACAACAGCATACCCCTCAGACCACAAATGACCACCCCAAAACCAAAACTTGTCACTAAAAACTCCAAAAACAACAAACAAACAGAATTAGACTTTAAAACATAAACAACCCCAGAAATACATACCCTCAGTTTAACAGAAACAAGGTGTATACATGATTTCCATCATGAACTTTACAGCAAACAATTCAAAACCACACAAATCAGCAACTATTTTTATGTGTTTGATGGTGTTGTTATTTGAAGGTTGTTGTGTTAAGTGTTTGTGGTTGTTGTGTGGACGGTGGTTATTAGGCCTTTTTTTATGGCGTGTAGGATGTTGTCTGTGTTGAGGTTTGTTTGGATTTTGTTGTAAACGTTGAAGAGGTCGGTTGTTTGGTGTGCATCGCTACCTGCTGTGCCAGATATGTGTAGTTCTTTGGCGGTTTGTTTGGCTTGCTGGTTTGCTGTAAGAGATGATCCGCCGTTTAATATTTCTATGGCATCTATGTTTTGAAGTGTTTTTATTGTGTCGCCCATGCCGTAGAGTCTGTAGGGGTGTGCAGCTATTGATATTGCATCTATTGCTTTGGCATAGTCAATTATGTCTTGTGGATTCCAAGGTTTGGGAGGTAATTCTTCAGTGCCTATAATTAGCATGTCACCAGCCGTTGTGCTGATTTCCACTCCAGGTATTATTAAAATATCAGGATAGTCGGAGGCGAGGGTTTTTGTTATTTTGCAGGCTCTTATGGAGTCATGGTCTGTTATAGCGGCAACTTTGATAAAATTGTGTTTTAATAGCATATCTATGAGTGTTTTTGGTTGAATTATGCTATCAGACGAATACATAGTGTGTATATGAAGATCAGCATATATCATTGCAGAGTCTCCGAATGCATGTTAGAGTTTGTTAAAGAACATAACATATTAAACTTTTTACAAAGCTAAACCAAGATGCATATAATGCTATGTAAAGACACTATTGTTTGAAACTTTACCGTTTAAATGACGCATAGTAAATACGAGCACCACTGCAACAACCACACCACCCAACAGAGCACCAACACCTAACATAAACAACAGATCAAACACCAAATCTAATAGTTGATTTTGTTCAGATTGCTGTAATTGATTGTTATCAGATGTTTCAGGTGGATTCTCAGGTAAAGTTGTTGTTTGAGAAGGTGAAGGGGATGAAGACTCACTAGATATAGTAATTGTTTGAATATCACTCCAGTCAATGTTGGTAGTGTTACTACAAAAATACACCACAAAACCCGCACTGCAACCTCAAGTTTGAATATCACTCCAGTCAATGTTGGTAGTGTTACGATGGTTGTTAAATATAGATTTAGTTTGCGTTGTTTGTTTTTTAGCAAAAAGATTTTGTTGTATGTTTCTTTGTTATTTATGGTAGTGTTGGTCTCTTCTCATGTTTTTATGGTTAGTGGATCTTTTTCTGTGTCAGAAGTTGATGTAGTGGTTAATAGTGAGGCGGGGCTTTTAAAGGCTATACGTGTAGCTCCGGTGGATGAGGCGTCTTATGTTATTGGTCTTAGTAAGGATATTGTTCTTAAAAAATCTCTTGAGATTCCTGATGGGAAGAACATTACTTTGACAAGTGATGGTGGTGATGTTGCTTGGAGGCTTGTTGGGGCAAATAATCAAAATACAATTAATGTTTTGGGTTTCTTGGTTATTGATGGTATTGTTGTTACTCATGTGGAGAATGGTTGTGGTAGAGGTGTGTATGTTGAGAGCAAAGGCACACTTATTCTAGTTGGTGGTGAAATTTCTGGTAACGTAATCAATGAATCTGGTGGTGGCGTGTACAATATGGGCAATTTTGAGATGTCTGCAGGTATGATTTCTGGTAATAACGCTTCTGAGGGTAG
>JAITMO010000152.1 GCA_031277345.1 Candidatus Bathycorpusculum soli | reverse complement strand
GCTAAAAACCTTAAACTGTTAATTCATAAAATAATATCTCTTGAAAATGTTCCCGAAGTGTTACCAAAGATTTTACATCAGCAGACTTTAAAATATGTAGTAAATCTACACTAAATCAGGTAAACAAGAAAAAAATTGCGAGTGAGCAAGAGTGGTAACTGAAGAAAAATTGAGAGAATTTGGTCAGCTAATCTGTAAGGTTGCAGCAGGTAAGACTATGACAAGAGAGGAGTCTTGTGAGGCGTATCGTCAGATTATTTTAAATGAGCAACCAGAGTTACAGCAGGGAGCTTTTTTGGTAGCTCATATTACTCGCAAACCAACCACAGAAGAGCTATCAGGTGTTTGGGATGCCTTAGATCAATTTGATACGGAAAAATTCAGGGCAAACATTAGAGGCAATGTTTGTGATATTGTTGGTACTGGTTCAGATGCTATGAAAACTGTAAATGCGTCTTCGCCTGCTGCACTTATTGCTTCAGCTTGTGGAGTTCCGGTTGCTAAAAAAGGTGCTAAAAAGGTAACAGGTGTTTCAGGGGCATCAGAAATTTTTGAAATTTTAGGTGTTAACTTGTCAAGTCCAATGAGTAAAGCTAAACAGAGTTTAGAGAAATATAATATTTGTTATATACCAGGTGAGGCTTTTTTAAAATCTGGCTGGGCTCGGCTTATCCAATACATGCGTTTTACCTCAGCGTTTAATATTGTAGGTCCATTAACGATGCCATGTGAGAACACCAGTTGCATTGTAATTGGTGCCTATGCACCGCAAGTATGCGATCAGCTTATAGCTATTCTAAAAGAAATTGGAATCAGCCGTGCTGTAGCGCCTTACGGCATGGTTAATGGTATTGATGCTTCTAGAGGTATTGACGAGTTTTCGCCGTGTGGCCCAACAAGAGTAGTTGAGTTGAAAAATGGCGAAATTCAAACGTATATTGTTCAGCCAGAAGATTTTGGCATAAAAACACATGTAACATTTGATGTAGCTTCCTTTAATAAAGCATACGACAATGCAGTAGCTATTAAAAAGGTGCTTTCAGGTGATTATGATAATCCCTTAGCAGACTTGTTCTGTATGAACGCAGCATCTGTTTTGTATGCATCAGGCATCAACAAATCCTATAAAGATAGCATGGAAATGGCACGTGAAGCGTTAAACTCAGGCAAAGCATTAACACAACTAAACCATTTGGTTAATCAACAAGCCTAAAAAATAGGCCAATTAAAAATCAAAGAAATAATTGTCTATTGAAACTAGGCAACAATAATGTGAAATAAAAAAAGAGAGTGTTAAAGTCGTATAATTGTTGTTAAAGTCTATTTTTTCAACGCGCTAAGCAATTTGTCACGAATCTTTAGTATACGTTTGAAAATTTTTGCTATAAAGTTTTGGACTGGTTGACGATGCTTTACAACAAAGGGAAGATCATCAACAAGCCTGCTGATTTCACGCAATATAGTAGGCACTATTGACAGTCCAATAACAACCAGCCAGTGAATACTGCCTATGGTAAAAAGTCCAAAGACGTGATTAAATGGTGCTATGACCAGTATTGCAAAAGTGACAATCATAGCCACAGCGCCTCCGAGTAATGGCTTGTTGTTCATAATGGGAGTTTTAAAGATTGACTTTGAGCTACGAACATTGAAAACGTGAATTATCGAAGTCCAACCGCAAATCAAAAATGCCATAGTCTGTCCTATTGCTACAGAGGGTGCAGTTGTACCAGGCATCGTGTAGAAGGCGCCTATAGAATATCCGATCAGTACCACAATAGAACAAAAGATAGTCTGCTGGATAATCATGCGTAAAAAGTCACCATTGAAAAAGCTTTCATTACGCTTTATCGGTTTGTCAGTCATCACGTCAGGATCAAACTCTTCACGCGCAAGATTCATGCCGGGAATACCATCGCCCAGCAAATTGATTAACAATAACATAACAGGTGTTAGCAGAATACCCCATCCTGCTAATTGAGCAAACAGCATAATAATAACCTCGCTCAGGTTACAGACTAACAGAAAAGCAATTGTCTTTTTGATGTTTGCATAAACGCCTCTACCTTCGCCTACGGCTTCAACAATTGTTGCAAAATTGTCATCAACCAAAACCATGTCAGATGCGCTCTTAGCTACATCTGTTCCAGTTTTACCCATTGCAATTCCAATATCAGCCACTCTTAACGCTGGCGCATCATTAACGCCGTCTCCTGTCATAGCAACAACTTCGCCATTTGCTTGCCATGCCTTTACAATGCGAAGCTTGTCCTCAGGAGACACTCTAGCATAGACAGAAACGTTTCTAACAGTATCATTTAATTCTGCATCAGACAGCTCAGCAAGACGAGCACCAGTCATAACATTTTTCCCCTCGCCCAAAATGCCTAAATCTCTGGCGATAGCACCAGCAGTTGCGACATGATCCCCCGTAATCATTACTGTGCAAACACCAGCAGCTTTTGCTTTTGCAATAGCAGCAGCCGCTTCAGGCCGCGGTGGGTCAATTAAACCAACAAGGCCAAATAACTGGAGATTCTGTTCTAGATCTGTTAAATCGTCAATAGGCATAACGTCGATATGTTTGCCTGCCAAAGCAATAACACGTAAGGCCTTACCAGCAAATTCATCATGAACACGTTGTGCTGCTTCTAAATCGCCGGCAGACTCTGCAGAAATATGTAATCTATCAAGGGCTCCTTTAGTTAATACAATATAGCCACTATCAGAGTCCTTTAAGACCACAGTCATCTTTTTACGGTCTGACGAAAAAGGTATTTCCATCACACGAGGATGCTCGTGTATAGCTTTATCTACACTATAACCTTTTTCATTCAAAAGCCTAAGTATACCAATCTCTGTTGCATTGCCCATGTACACTTTGTTACCTTGCTCATCTATCTCAAAAGCAGCATTACCCACCATAGCTAAACGTTTGAGAAAATAATCTTGATCCTCAGAAAAAACTATATCATCTGTGAAGGCTTCGCTGCCACAAATCCAAAGCTGCTTAACCGTCATACGATTTTGTGTAAGCGTTCCAGTTTTATCTGAGCAAATTACTGAAGTGTTACCCAAAGTTTCCACAGCAGGTAGTTTTCGAATCAAGGCACTCTTCTTTACCATTTTCTGCACACCGTTTATCATAGATAAAGTGACAATCAACGCAAGAGTTTCAGGAACCGCTGCGACCGCCAAAGAGATAGTAACTAGTAATATATCACCAAATTCAGTACCACTCCACAGACCTACTGCCATTAAGAAAAATGCAGAAACAAGGGCTATACCACAGATAGTTTTACCAAGTTGGTCAAGACGTAACTGTAGTGGTGTTTTTACAGACTTGCTTCCACGTAAAAACCGAGCAATTTGTCCCATTTGTGTGTTCATACCTGTTGCAGTAACTACTGCAGTACCACGACCAGCAGTAACAACGCATCCAGTAAATACCATATTATGCTGATCGCCCAAAGGCATACTTCCAGAAAGCACAATTGTGGCATCTTTTTCTGCTGGTTCACTCTCACCGGTTAGAGCAGATTCATCAGAAAAAAACCCAGTTGATTCAAGCAGTCGAGCGTCAGCAGGAACAATGTTACCAGTCTCCAAAAGGACAATGTCACCTGGAACCAACTCTGCAGTATCTATATTTTGTTTAACCCCTTCACGTACAACAACACAAATAGGAGAATTTAGTTTTTCCAAGGATTCCAGAGCTTTTTCAGCCTTACCTTCTTGAGTAATTGCTAAAAAAACGTTCAAAACCACTACTGACAAAATGACAAAAGATTCTACTAACCCTTCATTTTGAGTAAAAGCCAACAAAAATGAAAGCGCCACAGCAATCAACAAAACGATAACAGAAACATCTTTAAGCTGTCGAAGAATTTTTTGGAGCAGCCCTATCTTCTTATGGGGTTGCAACACGTTTTTCCCCTCAACACCCTGTCGACTAAAAACTTGCTCTCTAGACAAACCAAAACCAGGTTTCGTATCTAACTTTTCTAATACCGACTGAGCATCTAACTCGTACCAACTGGTCTTAACCGGTTTCTCGTTCTCCATAAATAATACCTCAAACTAAATAGTCAAATAACATGCAATTCTGAGCATGTGTGAAATAACTAACGTTAGTTATAAATTGTCCTATATATAATCACGCCACAATCAGCCAAAAAAATACGCTAATATACAATTAAATATTCATAAAAACGCCAAAGTACAACCAAACAACACTAAAAAATAACAACACACAACAAACGTTAATCAACACAGTAAAACAAAACTAAACACCCATAAAATGGTATGCAAGGAAAAATGAACTTTTCAACTTAGACCTTAAGAAATAAAAGAATCTATTTTCTGAAAATGTCTAAAACCAAACAAATATACAGCAACAACAGATTTGTCTTTTTCAGACACCACGAGAGTTTAATGCAGACTTTTTAATTCTTGTTTTGCTGAGATTGTGTGATAAATTTTATATTTGGTGTATGTTATATGTATAATATAGTTTAAGGGGATTAAAGGATGAAGACCAAGAAGAAACCAAACCAAAGTATGAAACTTGTAACAGCTTTGCTACCAGAGGCGTATCTAGAGGGGTTAGATGATCTAGTCAGGACAAACATGTACCCAAATAGAAGTTGTGCCATACGCAATGCTGTACGAGACATGTTAAAACAAGAATTATGGGGAAAAAATCAAGGAAGAACAAATATAGGCAGCAATCAAGATCGATCTAGATAATTTTTTTAGTTAACTCCAGAAGTTTACGTGCTGCCTCTGCGGGTCGAGGAGCTGAAATGATTTCACGCCCAACAATTAAATAGCTTGTACCAGCCTTGATTGCAGCTTCTGCGTTTCCACCTTGCGCACCAACACCTGGCGAATATATAGGCACTTTTTCGCCAAGTATTTGATGTACTTTTTTTATTTTTTCGGGAACCGTAGCACCTACCACTGCACCATCTGCCTCGTATACAACATCTTTTTGTGCAAACAGCAAATACTGTGGAAGTAAGGTACCAGTAGTGAAATCCATTACTGTCTGACCATAGCCTTCAATGGCACCCTTGTGACTCATATAAGTAAGCAAAATTACACCTTTGTTTTGCTTACGAGAAGTTTCAAAAAGCGGTTTTAACCCATCTTCCCATCCAATAAAAGGATTGGCAATTATTGCATCAAAACCTGCAGCATAATAATAATCAGCTATAATTTGATTAGTATTACCAATATCATTAACTTTAGCATCCATTATTGCTAAAAGTCCTTTAGAGTGAATTTTATCCACAATCTCTTTAACGCCATTAAACAGACCAAGAGGCAAAACAAGATGATTATTGAGTTTAACCGCACAAATATACGGATAAACCTGCTCCAACATAGCATCTACCTGACAAAGCAATTCTGAACTATTGTTTGGATTTTGAAACGGAAAATCTAAAGCTAAAACTATACATGACCCATTAGCCTTAGCGATTTCTTGAATTCTATATTTAAACTGCAAAGCATGTCTCCACTACTCTTAACTACTTTCGCCCATTAAACGCTTTTTATTTTAAGAGCTAAAAAAATAGTTGTTCACATTAGACAGTAGAGTCCTAAAATCCCGGAATGTTTACACATAGGTTTATGAAATATTCGCTAATCGTGTCTGGTTTCGGAAAATCATTCTGAAATGGAGTTTAACAGATAATCAGAACATATGTATAACACAAGCAATTATACATAGAACATGTTTTTTCTAATTGAACGCTTTTCAAGACATTTTCA
>JAITMO010000122.1 GCA_031277345.1 Candidatus Bathycorpusculum soli | reverse complement strand
AACCGTTTTTGATTGTTTTTGTTTTTGTGTTTAGACGAAAATTTTTACCTATTTTTTCTCAGAGCACAATTCGACATAAAACAACACCAAACATCAAATGTATTCTATAAAAAAGCGTTTAAAACCGTTTTTTTCCATAAATAAGCTACACGAACAATTGTTAATTTTTTTTTAAAACAATGCCTAAGTGACAGTTCAACTATTTTGTTAGCCGTCTGCTAAAAAATATATAATCAACAAGATTTCACAAAAATGAAAACTTGGTCCAAAAACAAATTTTAAATTCACACCTAAATAACAACAAGCAGCAACAAAATTTAACCAACCCTTATTTGTACACATATTTCAAAAAAAAATAATTTCCTGAATTTTCAATTTTTACTGGTGAGATCAATTACTTCAAACCCTCCAAAGTACAACATCAACAATAGCCCAAGTGAAATCTGCGTGTATACAAAAGCATAAACAAAACACAGAAAAACTCTTCGCCCTTATGCGCAGGTAAAACAGAAAACAGCAACGTTATACAAGAGTACCTAATGAAAGGCACATAAGACTAATCAAACACACAAACTACTACAGAGCTTCTAAAAAAGTAGATGGATAAGCTCACATCTTTAAGTTGAACCATTCAAAAGAAAAGTTGGCTCACAATAAATTTTGTTTCTTACAATTATGCTGTCTTTAACCTCTTTTTTACAATAACACCAACAACAACTATTGCAGCTATTAACACAATTACCAACGCCAACACAATACTCCAACTAGGCCATACCGCTGGCTTCTCTTTATCTTCTTCTGGTGTAGGCACAACATTGTCGTTTCCATCAGGTTCATCAGGTGTTGGTTTTTGCACGGGATTGTTTGGCGTTGAAGGATTTGGTGATGGTTTATTTGATGAAGAATCGCCAGAACCACCACTACTACCCCCTCCACCAGACGAAGTAGGATTCCAGCTAGCAGTAACAACAACGTTGTTTGTAGGCATAGTAAAGGTTGCAGTGGCACTATTTGGTAGTGTTATGCCACCTTCATTAACTGTCCAACCAGAAAATGTGTAACCCTCGCGAGTGCCGGCATTTACAGTAATAATGGTTCCTGCAGGATAACTACCTGTGCCTGTGGTCAATGCATAGCTATCACGTACAGACACAACGTAAACAAGTGTACCTCGGGTATAGCTGATGTCATAGTTATTATATCCTTGAACAAAAGGCTCTGACCAAACAACCTTACTACCTATATTGGTTTGATATAGCCCGTCATGAGCAGGGTCACGGTTGTATGCAGCAGCAGCACGATTATTTTTAAACACCATAGTATCAGAAACAAAAAGTTTGTCAAGGTCCCCAAAAGCAATACTAATTCCACCACCTCTTTCTACTGCAGTATTGTTAGCAATTATGCCACCTTCCATTGTAAAAGCATCAGCACCAAAGAAAAGAGACACACCTCCACCATTGAGAGCTGTATTGTTAGAAATTATACCGCCCGACAAGCTGAAATCACCCATATTTAACACCCCACCACCCACATTAGCAGTATTGCTATCAATTGTGCCGTCATCAAGTAATCTAAAGGAGCCTGTCTCATAGTTAGTTACACCACCACCTTCTGGTGCTGCGTTGTTGGAAATTATACCGTCAGACATTTTAAAAATGCCACTATTACCCACTCCACCGCCAGTAGTAGCTGTGTTGCTATAAATTCTACCACCAGACAAACTGAAATTACCCTGATGCATATTTAAGACTCCGCCACCCCAAATATGCGCAGAATTATTAGCAATAACACCATCAAGCAAACTAAAAGTATTAAAGTTAGCCACGCCACCACCACCCTCAGCTATATTATTAGAAATCGTACCATCTAACAACATTTCAAAAAAGCCACTATTTTGTACACCACCACCGTATTGGGTAGCTGTGTTGTTAGAAATTACGCCTTTATGTAACCTAAAGACACCGTCATGATTGACTACTCCGCCACCATGGTATTGAGTGGCTGTGTTGCCATAAATCGCCCCACCAAACATATCAAAAGTGCCCTCCCAGTTATACACCCCACCGCCAGAATAAGCTTCATTACCATAAATCGCCCCACCAAACATCAAAAAAGAACCATAATTGTTGTATACCCCGCCACCGAATTGGATATCTGTGTTGTTAGAAATCACACCACCAAATAAACTAAAACTGCCACGATCGTTAAGCACTCCACCCTGATTTTCAGAAATTTCACCATCTAACATCACAAGTGTACCCCCAGAATTAATCGCTACACCAAGACCCACAGGATCAGTGATACGTGTCACAGCAATTCCATCAATTATCAAAAACCCACGGTCCTCAACAATAATAGTAGGCTTATTAGTTGGGGTGCCAATTAACTTGAAAAAATCATCGCCAGTACTTGTTAATGTAATATTTTTATTTGCAGGAATAACAAGCGATTCTGAAAGGGAAATATCTGAATTAAGCGCAATAACATAAGACGACTCTAAACTCATAGGCGCATTAATAAT
>JAITMO010000184.1 GCA_031277345.1 Candidatus Bathycorpusculum soli | reverse complement strand
CATTGAAAACAAATCCGACTCTCACAAACCAACGGAACAGTTTTGGTAGTGTCACATTTGAAGCATTTATAGGTCAAAAAACCATACTTGAAATCACAACAATGAAACATTTTTTTCCACTTCAACGATATTGCACTGTGAAAGATTTGAATTCAGAACTTTGAACCGCACCCAATTCTACACAAACAACATAACGCTTTTGATAATAATTCTAAAGGACGCTACCCATCAAAAAGAAGAACAAACCAAATATATAAAGTCGTTAACAATAAAAAAGTTAGATAATCTCTTCAAGCGATTCTATTTGAGGAGATTTGAGAGATTTTTGTTTTCTATGCAGAAATAAGCCAATGAGCACGATAGGTATCCAACCGGTAATAATGCATACTGTAGCAGGGAATCCACGTAAACCAGTTAACTCGAAAATATCAGGCAGATACGCGTCCCAAATGCCAAAAGACACAACCATAGCAGCTATAGCAGCATAGGCATATTTTTTGCCAAATTTATTAAATGTTTGAATAGCTAAAATGCCAGCAAAAAAGAAGTCTCCAAGACCAAGACCTCTTAAAGCTAAAGATGCAACTCCATCAGAACTTATTACTTCAATGAAAGGAATATTTGGTAGATAAATTAATGCTGGAAGACCTAAACCAGTGAAGGTGTCTGCGGCAGCAACCATTGGTCCACTAAAGACCAAAATAATGTCTAAAAGTGTTAGCAGGATAGCAAAAATTCCAACTGTTTTCCAACTAAACAGTGAATTGAGATAAAGAATAATCAATATCGCAAAGGTGAAGCCAAATACGTCTAACAGATAGGGAAACCAGATATTTAATGTTCCTTCAGTGTGAAGTATGTTAAAGGATATAAAAATCATTAAAAACAAAGCTGGTGGCTGTATTGCAAGATACCATTTTGCTTTTTTATTGTCAGTTTGTTTTTGTTCATAAATTATAAGTGCAAAACATACAATAGCTAATCCAAAGAATATACTTGATCTGAATATTGTTAGAGAATCGCGTAACACTGGAAGTAAACTGACTATACCTGCAACTATGCTTACACTACCAAAGAATATAGAGAATAATTTAGCTCTGAGCTTCTTAAGATCAGAGAACAAGTAGGTAAGAGTAAACAGTAACATTGTATAAGAACCTAAAAATATTCCTAACAATACGTTTTCAAAAATATTTTCAGGGTTAAGAAAAGTTGTTATAGTAATTGTTGAAATAACAATAGCCAACACTCCAACAAACATTAGTTTATCTTTTGTTTTTACCTCTGCTTGTTCAACTGAGGCTTTAAGTCTTTTTTCAGCTCGTTTATTTAGGAAGAACGCGGCTGTTACAACAAAGAGTAAAGCCAATGGAAGAGCTATGTCAAGTGTTGGCATACAGAGCAAAAAAGAGAATGAACCATTTATTTGTTTACCTTAACAATGGAAAAGTTTCAGGTAAATTGCTAATACGAATTAAAATATACAGTAAATATTGCTAATGAGCTAAATAGAGCTTCTTCAGCACGTACCGTTGTTGTTCCCTGATCAGGAATAGTGTTAACTACAAAATCTGAAATATTTTTAATACGTAATCCTTCGTCTTTGACGATTTCGTGCAGTCCACGAGAAGGAGCTCCAAAGGCAATTAACACTCGCTCAGCTTGACTCCAACGTTGGGCAATTTTATCAGCAACTTTAACAAATGGGTCAGCGATACGGGCAGTCGAAATTACCAAGTCAAATTGTTCTGTCTTTAACATGTGTCCAAAAGTTTCATCTGTAATTTTAACTTGGAAGCCCCAGTACGATGGGACATCATTACGGTTGACAGATTGAATTTCGATGTGGTTATCATTTTTTATTACTTGGACTGTTAAGCGTTCGCCAACAGAGAAATGTCTTTCACGTAACAGAGCTGGACTTTGGACACCTATGTCAACGGTTAAACCTTCTTTTGATTGGTTTAAAATTATGCCCTCGCGATATTCACCGATTTTTAGGTCACGATTTTTGCCACTGCTTGGATGGTGTGGCGTACGTAGTGGCGGTAGTATTCCAGCATATTGCAGGTCAGGTTCTATTTTGTAGAGGTTTTTTCGCATGTATTGTGGGGTTTCTATATAGTTTAATATTTTCGCTATTAGATGTAGGTCTCGTGATTGGTTTATGCGTGGACTATCGGGGTAGATAAGTATTTTGTGTATTTTGAAGATGGCAGCTGCTCGAGCGATTAGTCCTATTTTGGAGGTTTTTTCTCGCAGATGTGGTGTATCAGAGATTATAGATGCTGGAATAGCTATTGTTAGATTATTTTTGTTCAAATTTTTCGTCCTACAGTGTTTATTATTACGTTCAACTTAAAAAGGTGAATAGAGATACATATAAAAAGAAGATATATAAGGTTTAAATGATGAACAAACATTGTCTAGAAAACCCTGAAGAGATGAGACAAATAGATAGAGCAGACATGCTAGAGTTTTGCTTGAATATGAGTAAACACTATCGTGCGGCTGCTAATTTGGCCACAGGCATAGTAGTAACTGGGAACATTAAACCGCGTAATATCATTATAACAGGTATGGGAGGATCAGCTATAGGAGGAGAGTTGCTTAAAGACTGGGCAAAAAATAAAGTTCAAGTACCTATAGAGGTTAACAGAGAATACCATTTGCCTGCTTATGCTAATGAAAAAACTTTGGTTCTTGTAACCAGTTACACAGGGGACACAGAAGAGACTTTAAGTGCACTTCTATGTGCCATCAAAAGCAAATGTATGATTTATTGCATAACAAGTGGTGGTACGCTTATGAAGATTGCACACCAGTTAAACATTCCATATTTGCAAGTTCCATCAGGTATGCCACCTCGTGCTGCTTTACCATACATGTTAATACCTCTGTTATTTTTTTTTGAGAAAATAGGGTTAGTGTCGGAGGTTTTCAAGGAGTTAAATGAGGCATTACCTATTATAGAAGAAATTGAAAAACAAAATGCTGTAGACACACCTGTTAAAGATAGTTTGATTAAAACGTTAGCGGTAAATCTTGAAGGTTTCATTCCGGTAATTTACGGGTTTGGTGTTTATAGTGGTGTGGCAAGGCGGTTTAAACAGCAGATTAATGAAAACGCAAAAGTAATGTCTAAGTGGGATAATTTACCTGAATTAGATCATAATGAGATAGTTGGTTATGAAAAAGTGGAGAAGCATAAAGAGCGTTTTGCCACAATTTTTATTCGGGATAAAGATGAGCCCATAGAGATACGTAGTCGTATTGAGATAACAAAAAGTCTTATGAAAAAATCTGAGGTAGGTATCTACGAGGTGTGGGGTCAAGGTAAAAGTGATCTTGCAAAAATACTCTCAGTTATTGCTGTTGCAGATTTTTTAAGTATCTATTTAGCTATACTACGAGGTGTTGACTCGACACCAGTTCAAACTATTGATAAATTAAAAGAGGCATTAAATAAGAATGGCATAAAAGAGCAGGTGGTTAGAAAGATAGAAAAAATCACTAACGGATCTATATAACAAAAGCGGTTATTTTAAAACCTTAACTGCACAATTTTTTGGGTACACAGTGTCTTGATTTTTCAAACTTTTTTACAATTTGCACAGTAATAAAGGTGTATATCAAAATTTTGGCCACAATTAAGCCGTAACTCTTCGCTTTTTTGGTAATCTGCCTCCTAACTTTTTTAAAATCGGTTAAATTTAGCCAAATCAAAAAATAGCCTTAAAATTCACTACAAACACACAAGAACATTTATCGCACATATTGCCAATATTGGTAATATGCACTCACATAGACTTTTGCATAATTACATCGTAATTTAGAGTTATTTTTACGTTTTAACTAAATTTAAAGGAGATTATCATTTACAGAAATTATTTCGCTAGCTTTAGCAATGTAGCTTGTATGAAGTTGGCGAATCAGCGTAAGCTCAAGTGGTGTTTGGTTCATTATAGCAAGGGTGAAACATCAAGTAAA
>JAITMO010000174.1 GCA_031277345.1 Candidatus Bathycorpusculum soli | reverse complement strand
AACGCTATTATGGTGTGTTGGGTTATAAATAGCATATAGGTTTGTGGTTTTTGTGTGTAGTTGGTTGTTTTTGAGTGGTAAAGCAATTAAGCTTCTTGTTTTTATTGTGAATATTATTGGTGTTATTGAATGGAAACTGTAGGTGTATTGGTTGTTTCGTATGGTGCTCGCGAGGCGGCTATGGTTGATGTTCTTGCTAGGAGTCAAAAGTATAATGTAGAGTTGTATATTGTGGATAAGCAGTTTAACCCATTTAATGTTGAGCATGCTGTTGAGCATGTTGTTTCGCCTAGTTTAGATGTTTTAGATATTTTCAAGTTTGCGCGTGGGCGTAGGGATAAGTTGGATTTTGTTGTTGTTGGATCGGAGAAGCCGATTATTGATGGTTTGCGTGATCTTGTTGAGGGTGAATTGGGCATTCCTGTTGTTTGTCCAAAACGAGAGTTTGCTATTGAGGAGAGTAAGGTTAGGCAACGTTTGCTTTTTGAAGAAATTGCGCCTGATGCTAATCCACGGTTTATGGTTTTTGATCCTAAGAATTATGATGGTGATAGGAGTAAGGTTAGAGTGGATGTTTATAGGTGGTTAGATGAGTTAGGGAATCAGGTGGTGGTTAAACCGGATAGACCTTCTGCTGGTAAGGGCGTTGGTGTTTGGGGGGATCATTTTGTGAGTCGAGATGAGTTGTTTGAGTTTTTTATGTCTAGTTTTGAGTTTGGTGCTGTTATTATTGAGGAGAAGGTAGATGGTGAGGAGTCGAGTTGTATGGCGTTTTGTGATGGACGTCATTTTATTCCTTTACCAGATACCAGGGATTATAAGCGTGCTTTTGATGGTGATGTTGGTCCGAATACTGGTGGTATGGGTTCGTATAAGGATGTGGGTAATAGGCTTCCGTTTTTGACTGTTATTGAGCATGAGCGGGCTATTGGTTTGGCGCGTAGAGTGTTTGATGGTTGGAATAAGCAGATTTGTGATGTTTCAGCTCTTAGGGGGGTGCCTTTGTATTTGGCGTTTATGCATACTGGTAGTGGCATAAAGATTTTAGAGATTAATAGTAGGCCGGGTGATCCTGAGAGTATTAACCTTTTTCCGTTGATTAGGGATGATTTTGTGGATGTTTGTTTTAAGATGATTGAGGGGAATCTTTTTGGTGTTGATTTGGATGTGTCGGCATCTGTTTTGACGTATAAAGTGCCTGCTGATTATGGCGGTTACATGGATGCTTTCCCAGGCAGAGTGTCAAAGCTGGATATGGGTACACCGGTTGATTTTACGGAGGTTTACAGGTTAGCTAAGAGGTTTGGTGATAGGTTGCGGGTTTATCCAGGTTCTATGGAGTTGCGGGGTGGTTATAGTTATGCGTTAAAGTCGCGTGCAGTTGGTGTTTTAGGTATTGGTGATAGTTTGGAGGAGGCACGTGTTCTTAGTCAGGAGGGGGCTATGGTTATTAGTGGTGGTGGTTTGTGGAATCGTGTCGATATTGCGTCGGCGGAGCATATTGCTAGGAGTGTTAGACATATGGAGTGTTTGCGGGGTAGTAGAGTGTGAGTCGGGGTGTTTTTGTTTCTGATTGTGAGGGGCCAATTTCGAAGAATGATAACGCGTACGAGTTGGTTGTAGAGTTTATTCCATGTGGGGAGAGTTTTTTTGGTAATGTTAGTAGGTATGATGATGTTTTAGCAGATGTTTTTAATAGACCGGGTTATACTGCTGGCAGTACTTTGAGGCTGATTTTGCCGTTTTTAAAAGCTTTTGATGTTTCTGATCAACAAATGGAGAATTTTTCTGCAGGTACTATTAGTTTAATTGCAGATACTAAAGTTATGCTTAAACGTGTTGGGTTGGTTGCTGATTCTTTTATTGTTAGTACTAGTTATGGGCAGTACATTAGAGCGTTATGTGAATCTGTTGGGTTTTTGTTTAAAAATACGTATTGTACTTTGGTTAGTCTTGATAGTATAGTTATTACTACTGTAGAGAGGGATTTGTTACGACTGTTAGCACGGGAGATTAGTCAGATGTCGTGTATTACTATTCCGTTGGGTGCTAAATGTCTTGATGATTTTAGTTTAAAAGATCAAATGTTGATTAAGCGGTTGGATGAGATTTTTTGGAGTGAGCTTCCAAAGTTAAGTGTTGGAAAGTTTTTTGATACTGTTGTTACTATTGGTGGTGAGCAGAAGGCTGCATCTATTTTGGAGATTGTTGGTCGTTTGGGGGTGTCGTTTGAGAGTGTTATGTACGTGGGGGATAGTATTACGGATGTTGAGGCGTTGCAACTGGTTAGGGAGCGTGGGGGTTTGGCGGTTTCGTTTAATGGTAATGGTTATGCTGTTAAGAGTGCAGATGTTGCGGTGATGTCGGGGAGTAATCTTGTTTTGGCTGTTTTAGCGGATGTTTTTTTTAGGTTTGGACGAGAAGAAGTTTTTAGGTTGGCAGAGTTGTGGAGTAGGGATGTTTTGGGGTCTGTTGGTGTTGATTTGGGGTTGCTTTGCGAAGTGTTTGAGTCCAATATAGAGCCGAAAGTTCAAATAGTTACAAGTGAGAATATTGGTAAGATAGTTGCTGAAAGTAGTGAATTCCGTAAACGGGTTCGTGGTGTAGCTATTGGGAGACTTGGTTAAAGTGGCACAAAAAATAGTTATTGATGATACGTTTGTTGAGGCGTTTCCGGGGATTTTTAGTCGTGCTATTGTTACAGCAGATGATATGGAGACGTTAATGGCTGCGGCTAATGATTCTACTGCAACTCCTTCTGTTGTTATTGGTAGAACTGAGGGTGGTGTTGAGCGGTATTTAACTGAGAAAGAGACGCCAGATGGACGTGTGGGTGCTATTTTGCAGTTTTGGGGTGAGCTTAATCTGAGTAAGGGTTTTGATAGGTGTCTTGAAAAGTTTGAGAAGGAGCTTTCTTTTAAGATTAGGCAGGATATTTTGGTTAAGCCGTTTACTGCTGTTTTTGATGCTTTACCGAGTGCTGAAGGTAAATTGGATATGATGGAGCGTGTGGGACATTGTGGAGATGGGTATGAATGGGTGGAAGAGCGTTTTGGGCGTGAGGTTATTGTTGTACCCTTGATGGTACCGGATTTTGTAATTGAGCGTTATATTGGTTATGCTCGAGGTATTATGGGTGGTAATTTTTGGGTAATGTGTGAGTCAAAACAAGCTTTGAAAGAGGCGGGTAAACGGGCGCTTGCGGCTATACGCACAGTTTCGGGTGTTGTTACGTCGTTTGATGTTTGTTCTGCGGGTTCTAAACCGGAAACTAATTTTCCAGAGATTGGTCCTACTACAAATCATGTATATTGTCCATCACTTAAATCCAGATTGGGTAAGGAGTCGTTGGTGCCGGATGGTGTAAATTTTATTGCAGAGTTGGTTTTAGATAGTGTGAGTATTGATGCAATGAAGCAGGCTTTGAAGGTAGGAATAGAGTCTGTTTTGAGTGTTGAGGGTGTTAAACGTGTTTCTGCGGGTAATTACGGGGGCAAATTGGGTCAGTATAAAATTTTGTTTAGTGAGTTGGGTTTAAATGGTCAATAGGTTTGATGTTGTTGGTTTTGGTGCGTTGAATGTTGATACATTATCAAGTGTTAATAGAATAGTTGGCCCTGATGAAGAGAGTTTTATCGAGGGATTTACAGAGTCGTGTGGAGGTTCGGCTGCTAATACTGTGGTTGGTTTAGCACGTCTTGGGTGTAGGGTTGGGTTTGTGGGTAAAGTTGCGGATGATCATGCAGGTAAATTGCATATGAATAATTTTGTTAGTGAAGGGGTAAATGTTGAGGGTATTGTTCATTCAAAGAGTGGACGAAGTGGAGTAGCTTTAGGGTTTGTGGACAAAAATGGTGCAAGGGCACTTTATATTAATTCAGGAGAGAATGATACTTTAGAGTCTAGAGAAATTGATTTGGAGTATGTTGCGGCGACACGGTTTTTGCATATGTCTTCGTTTGTTGGTGAACGCCCGTTTCGTGCTCAGAAAAAACTAGCTGGGATGTTGCCTGATTCGATAAAGCTAAGTTTTGATCCTGGTGCTCTTTATGCTCAGAAAGGGCTAAGTGTTATTGAGCCTCTTGTTAGGTGTTCGTATGTGTTTATGCCTAATATTTTAGAGCTTGAAGCGTTAACTGGTGAGGTTGATTATCGTATTGGCGCGGATGCTATTTTAGGTATGGGTGTAGAGGTCGTTGTTGTGAAACTAGGTGCTAAGGGCTGTTATGTTACGGATGGTAGAGAGCAGTGTGTTGTGGAGCCTTTTGTTGTAAAGGCTGTGGATACTACAGGTGCGGGGGATGCATTTAATGCTGGTTTTCTTTATGGATTGTTAAATAATAAAAATAACCTGTATGAATGCGGTAGGTTAGGTAATTTTGTTGCGTCCAGAAGTGTCATGATGAAGGGTGCACGAACGGGTTTACCGTATCAAAAAGATTTAACAACGATTCATTAAAATTTTAGTACGTCATTTGTTGATTTGTTCATCATTTAATTGTGAGGATGACAAAGTGATTGGTTTATTGATGGTTTTTAAAAGATTTGTAACGTTTATAGAGTGTTTTTGTTTGCTAAAAGTGTTGTTGTTCTTTTTTAAATCGAACAAAATTTTTTGTGTTTTGTCTTAAGCATTGGTTTGGAAAGATTGGGAGAGCAATGCTGGACAAGCAAACCCACACACACAATAACATTAAACGATAAAATGATTTATGTATTATTTCCAACATTATTCACTTGAACAGTAGAAAGAAACAGTGTAAGTTTTTATTTTTCAAAAAGCATAACAAACAGAAAGGTAGTTTAAATGTCAGATCATGTGGTTGTTTCGCTTTCAGGCGGTAAAGATTCAGTTTACGCATTATATACAGTACTTATGGAAGGCTTAGACGTTAAACACTTGATGTTTATTAAAACGGGAGGCAAAGCGCATCTCGAAAATAAACAAATGATAGAATTAATAGCAGAAGCAACAGGTATTCCATACGTAATTGTAGGTAAAAACCCACAGGATGTAGGTAAAGCACTTAAAAAATTAAGAGCAACTATGCTAGTTTCAGGTGTAACCACCACGCCTGAGCATTTAAATTACTACAGAGAAATTCTAGAACCCATAGGCGTTAAACAATACGCTCCATTATTTGGCAAAGACCCTATAGCTGGCTTAGACGAGATGTACCAAACAGGATTTAAATGTCTAATCATCGAGGTAGACACAGCCCTTGGCGCAAACAAAAACTGGCTAGGTAAAATAATGGATCAAAACATAATTAGCGAAATTAAACAGAGAGTAGCTGGAAAAAAAATCAACCCTATAGGTGAATGGGGCGAATACCACACTTTAGTCATCGATGGCCCAATTTACAAAAAACAAATTAATATAGAAAAAACTAAAACTGAATGGAAAAACACTAAAGGCTACTACCTTATAAAAAAGGCCACTCTACAACCCAAAACACAATAACGTAAACCTACACCACAAAATAACCCTACAAACTAAAAATCTAAAAAAATATAACGCATAACACACCTGTATGAATAACACACCTGTATGATTAATATAGGTGTTAAGAAATTTTGTGTTTTATTTTGTTTCGTGCAAGTAAGATTTCTAAGGCTTTTTTAGGATTACGAAGAGCACGCAATATACGCTCATGAGTAACTGTAGGGTTTACTAAATTTGCTTCCGCCGCCAAACATCGGAGATCATCAACGGTAAACTCTGGCGTTTCAATTAAAGGCTGTACCGCTGAGAGGGCATCGTCGCTAAAGTCACTAACCAAATAGTTACCTTCAATAGCCATACGATACAATTCAGTTCCATACAAAGGAGTAGCATAACTAAAATAGAAATACTCAGCACCCAATTGTCGCAACTTGTAAGCAAACGCAATAGTCTGTCTAATATCTTCCTTAGTCTCGCCAATCACACCTAAAATAAAAAAACAACCAACCTTAATACCCACTTTATGAGCAGCACACACTACATCAGCCACACGAGCAAGATCCTGCCGCTTCTTAAGAACCTCATTTACCACTCGCTGAACACCTGACTCAGGAGCAATCAAAATCTTTTTACACCCCGCCTTACGCATTAAACTCAAAAGCTCAGCATCCAAAGCATCCGCCCTAACACCATTAGGAGTACACCATTCAACATTCAAACGCTTCTCAATCAACAAATTACAAATACGTACAATACGTTCACGATTAAAAGCAATATTATCATCCAAAAAATCAATCTGATGTTTACCATACACCCGTACAATATGCTCAATCTCAGCAACCACATTCTCCGCGCTACGCGCACGCCACTTACGCCCCATAGTTATGTGATTAGAACAAAAAACACAACCATAAGGACAACCCCTAGCAGTCAACATACGAATAGAGGGCTTCTTTAAATTACCACTAATAGGAATCTTTTTAGCAGCTTCAAAAAACTCTTTCATAGGCAACAAATGCCGCGCTGGAAAAGGCAAGGAATCCAAATCCTCAATAAACCCCCTTGGTTGTGTAAACACAACTACATCATTTTCTATAAAACCCAAACCATTAATACTCTTTAAATCCTCAAAACCACCAGTTCCGTGCTCAGTAACATCAGCAAGCTCACACACAGTCAACTCAGGCTCACCAATCACCACAAAATCCACAATACCTCTAAACGTCAAACATTCATTAGGACGTGAAGAAGGATGTAAGCCAATAAGAGCAACCTTAAGATTAGAAGCAACACTCTTTACAGTTTTAGCTACAGCAAGTGCCGCAGAAAACCAACCTGAATAAGGCACCGAAATAACAACTATCTTAGGCTGAAAACGCTCAATTCTAGCACCAATCTCTGCGTTTGACAACCCTTGACGATACATACCACCATCAATCTCCTCGAGAAGCTCCCAACCCTCATTAGGCACGTCAATAACCAACACCTCATGCTTCTGCTCCAAAACAGCAGCCACATAAGAAATATCCATAGGCTGATAAACACTTGGCTTACCCCAAGCTTTCGGCTGAATCCTAGGCGGATTAATCAAACAGACATGCATAACCAACAACCACCAAACTAAAAGACAAACAGCACCTCAAAAACCTTACTAAAAAACAAAAACAACAACCACAAAAATCTAACGGTTCTTTAAACGCCAAACCATATGATTAAGAGCAACACGAGACATAACACTACTGTAAAAATTACGTCTAAACATATGACGCAACACATACTTAGGCGAGTAAAACCTATTATAAAACTCTTTACGAATCAACAACGCCTCATCATCAGACAACAAAGGATTCTCAAACACAGGCGTAGTAGTATCATAACGACTCCAATCATCAGACATTTTAAACCCAAGACGCTCAACCTCTACACGCAGCTCAGTACCAGGATAAGGAGTTGCAATACAAAGATACACATCATCAGGCTCAACCCGCCTAACAAAATCCAAAGTCTCCTTACGCATCAAAGCAGTCTCACTAGGATAACCAATAATAACAGAAATTGCAACAAACAACCCAGACTTTTTCGCCAACTTTATAGCAGCCGCATTTTGCTCAACAGTAGTACGCTTACTCACAGAATCAAGCACATGCTGACACCCAGACTCCACACCAAAAAAAACCTGCTGACAATTAGACCGCTTCATCCTATCAAACAACTCAACACTAACCTGATCAACACGCGTCTGACAATCCCAAGGAACATTAAGCTTCCTACTTTTCATTTCATCACAAATAGCATACAAACGCCGCTTATCAAGAGTCAAAGTATCATCATAAAAAGTAAAAGAATCAGCATCATACTCACGCTTCAACAACTCAAGCTCATGACCAATATTTTCAGCACTACGCACGCGATACTGCTTACCCAAAATACGACTAGTCGTACAAAAACTACACTGAAAAGGACAACCCCTACTAGTAATCACAGGAAAAAACAACTTACCAAAAAGACGATACTTCTCAAGCGAAAAATGACCATACGCAGGAAAAGGCAAATCATCCAAATTCTGAATAAAACCCCTACTTGAATTCTGCACAATTTGACCCTGATGACGATAAGTAATACCATTAGCAGAATTCAAACCAACACCATTAACAACACGCTTAGTCAACTCAGCAAAAGTAACCTCACCCTCACCACGAACCACCACATCAACAGCAGGCTCAGCAGCAAGAATCTCTCTATCCATAAAAGAAGCATGCGGACCACCCAAAACAACCGTAGAATTCGGACAAACCTCCTTAACACCACGCGCCACCAACAATGCCGAATCAACCATAGGCGTCATAGCACTTATACCAACAACATCACAATCAAGCACACTAAGCCTATGCTTTAACTGAACCTGATCAATCCCCTCAGCAATACAATCCAAAACAGTAACCTGACTACCCCGCTCCTCCAAAACAGCAGCCAAATAAGCTAAACCAGTAGGCAAATAAGGATGATGACGAAAAACATTCTGCAACGCAGGAGGATTAACCAAAACAACTTTTGCAGTCGAACCCAACATCATCACCATCCATCAAACAAAAAAGAAGCCTCTAAAAGACCGCCTTAATTTTCCGACGCAAATGCGCTAAAGCAGTCCTTGTAGCAGACTTACCATAAACCCCACCCTTACGCCACATCCTCCAAATATAACCAAACCGTATGTAGAAACTTTGAAAAGCCTTCTCACGCATCTCCACAAGCTGCTTTGAACTAATATACGGTGTTTCAAAAATAGGAGTAGCAGTATCATAATGATTAAAATCAGTAACCTTTAACCAACCCTTCTCAGTCACAAGCTCATGCATCGGAGTCCCAGGATAAGGCGTAGCAATATAATAACCAACATCGTCAGGATTCAAAGATTCAACAAACTGAGTGGTTTCACGCAAAGTCTCAGGAGTCTCCTCAGGAAAACCTAAAACCACACTAGCCACAGTCATCAAACCAACATCCTGAGCAATCTTAAACGAGTTTTTAATCGTCTCAAGCTTGTAACCCTTACCCATGGCATCAATAACCATCTGGGAACCAGCCTCAACGCCAAACCAAACAGCAATACAACCAGCATCCTTCATGGTCTGAAGCAAATCACGGTCAACCATATCCACACGAGTCTCACAATCCCATTTAATCTTTAAACCCCGTTCTTTTATAAGCTTACAAATCTCGCGAACACGATTCTGATCAACAGAAAAGGCATCATCATAAAAAGTAAACTGTTCAGCACCAAAGGTCTTAACAAGATGCTCCAACTCATCAACTACATTTTTAGGACTACGCATGCGATAGCCTCGACCAAACATGCGAACAGCAGAACAAAAACTACACCAAAATGGACAACCACGACTAGTATACATCGGAAAAATAACTACACCAAACTTGTTAAGATAATCAAGAGGAAAAAGATGATGTGCCGGAAAAGGCAAAGAATCAAGATTTTCAATGTAGGGTCGATCGGGATTTTTAACAATCACATCACCATTTCTACAAGTAGTACCAACTACATCATAAAAAGGCTGACCAGACTCAATACGCTCTAACAACTCAACCAAAGTATTCTCACCCTCTTTACGCACAACAACATCCAACGCAGGATACTCATTTAACGCATTCTCATCCCAAAAAGAAACATGAGAACCACCAAGAATTGTTACAACATTCGGATTTACCTCTTTAGCAATTTTAGCACATTCAGCACCAGATTTATAAATCAAAGTAGTAGCCGTCATACCTACAACATCAGGATTACGCTTAACAAGCTCTTCGCGAAACTGATCAAAAGTTAACCGCATCGCCTGACAATCAATAACATCCACTTGATAACCAGCACGCTCTAACACTGCAGCCAAATAACCTATACCCAACGGAATAAAGGGTGGATGCTGATGTGATCCCTGAGGATAGGGAGGATTAACAAAGGTAACATGAGTCTTCAAATTCGTTCCCTACTCTATTTGTTTGATAAATTAGAAACTTGACTAATATACGTTTTTGAACCCAACACACCACAATCAAAACAAATACAAAAGCAAAAGCAAAAATAAATTCAAAACAAGCAACAAAAAAATAGCCAACAACAATACAAACAGCATACATAACACACCCCCGCAAACAATACAAAAAAATCAAGTCACCCTAAAGATGTAATACTTAAATTATAGAGAACAGACAATTAAAAGCAATGACAAGCGGCATAAAAAACCACATTCACGGCATAATGTGGCTTCTTAAGAACCCAAAACAAATACAACACATAATTATACGAGAAACCATATACCGCCATCGAAACACAAGCCGACAAAAATGGATAGAGTGGCAAAAATACGACACCTACACAGCAGCATTCCAACACAGCACCGCCACATCATACGCAAGACCTCTAAACCAAGCAAGAACACAAACCTTCCTCAACATGATAAACAAAAAAGGCAAAAACCTAAATGTTCTAGACGTAGGATGCGGAGATGGAGTGCTAAGTGAACCCATCGCAAAACAAGGCCATACAGTAACAGGATTCGACTTACCAACAATCACACCCATAGCCCACAAACGCCGCATCTCAAACGTATTTTCAGGAGACGCTGAAAACTTGGCATTCAAACCAGAAACATTTGACATAATCCTAGCCTCAGAAGTCGTAGAACACTTATGGAACCCACAAAAATTTCTCAACGATGCCCACCGCATACTAAAACCCAAAGGACTACTAATACTAGAAGCTCCAGAAGGCATCGAAGGTCTACGATATGACGCACACAAAAACTGGTTTACTACACAAAAATTCCAACATATGCTTGACAAAAAATTCACTCTGCTCCAATCAAAAACCTACTCGCCAAAATGGGGTGCCCCAACAGCAACATTCATATGCTTATTCCAAAAAAACTAAAGTAACAAAAAATTAGAAAACAGACAAACACTTATGTGCCTCTCTAAGCATGCGCACCACAGACAAATCAAAAGGACATCTAGACTCACACAAACCACAATTAGAACACTTATCAAACTTTACGTCTAGACCCTCATACAACTTACGAGCCCAATTTTTCAACCCAAAAACTGAGTAAAAAGAACCAAACCGCAACACCGCAGGAACATTTACATTCTCAGGACAAGGCATGCAAGCGCCGCAATCACGACAAAAACAATCACCAAGATCAAAATCAAACAACCATGGCTCCGAACCAGTCAAACCATCAAAAGCCACACCAGCCTTAGCAGAAATCTCAACCTCAACAAGTGAACGCAGACCCACTACAGCAGAAGCAACATCTCTAGATAAAACATATCTAAGAAGACTATTTACCATTTCAACATTAGTTTGTCCTAAAAGAGCTTTAAGCTCAGGTTCATCAGAAAGGAGCGAAAGCGATGGTTGATACAAGCAAGTTACAAGATTAGAAGTTTTTGCAGAAAACACTTTCATAGCCACCACACCAACATCCAAATCTTTAGCCACCGACAAAAGCTCCTCCTCCGCCTGTCGCGTCACAACATTAAGAGGTACCAAAACAGCATCAAACTCGCCAGATTCAATAGCTTTAACTAAAATCTTAGGTTTATGACCAGTTATACCAATAAACCGAGCCAAATGCTCCTTTTGAGCTTTCTTACAAGTCTGCAAAGCGCCATCAGAACTTATAGCCTTATTTAGAGACCGCTCATCATCAATGCCATGTAACTGAATAATATCAACATAATTTGTCTGCAATAAGCTAAGACTTTTCTTTAAATCTACCAAAGACTCCATTTTAGTACGTGATCCCGTTTTTGTGGCAATAACACATTTATCTCTAACACCACTTAATGCATGACCAAGTTTTTCCTCACTATCCCCATCCCAGCGTGCAGTATCAAAATAATTAATACCAAACCCAAAAGCACGCCTAACAACATCCACAGCAACAGATGAATCTAACTCAGAGAGCCATGTTCCACCAAACCCAACTATAGACACCTCAAGGTTAGTTCTACCAAGTCGTCGCTTCTGCAAATAATCTACCTACCTACTACGCCACACCAGCATTATCATTAGAAGTTAAACGAAGCTGCCGCTTAGCAAAGTTTAATACGCCCTCTCTACGAATGCGCTTCAAAACCCTTTTAGGCGTACGATGATAATTCTTAAAAAACTGTTTTTGAATACGCATTAGCTCATTATAATCAAACTCGTCAGTCTTGTAACTATAAAGAAAGTCATCAAGCTGAGTAAACTTACCAGTCTCAAGCATCTCTCGCCATAACGGGCTATCAGGATATGCAATAAACACATTAAACTGACACCAATCAGCATCAAGCTTATCAGCAAAACGATAAGAAGCCATCAAATCATCCAAAGTCTCTCCAGGCATACCCAACATAAAAGAACAAGCAACATCAATACCCGCCTTACGACATAACTTAAAAGCTCCCTCAATCTGCTCCAAAGACATACAACGATTAACATGATCAAGAACCCGTTGAGAACCAGACTCTACGCCAAACCAAATAGTCTTACACCCAGCAGAAGCCATCTTATTAAGAAGGTCCAAATTAACAAGATCCACACGAGTATCACAAACCCATTCAAGATCCAAATTACTCTTAATTAACAAATCACAAAACTCTACAGTTTGACTCTTACGCATAGTAAAATTGTCATTAATAAAATAAATACCCTTAGTACCATATTTAGACACTAAATCATTTACTTCAGCCATAACACGTTGAGGACTAAATTGACGATTAATATTACCCCAAAGCTTGGTAGTTTCACAAAAACCACAACTAAAAGTACACCCACGACTTATACTCATAATATCTGCTGGCTTAGCCTTCAAGAACTCAATATTACGATCATACTGTGTTAACGGTAAAAGATGACGTGCCGGAAAAGGCAACTCGTCCATATCCATAAACTTGGGTTCATTTCGAATAAACCCAGAAGAACCCCGACAAACCACTCCCGCCACAGACGAAGCCCCAAAATAATCCCCCCTCTCTATAAAATTAGCAAGCTCTGTTATCGCTTGCTCACCCTCACCTATAATCGCATAATCAATCTCAGGAGTCTCAAGCAAACTCTCAGGCATATAAGACGCATGCCAACCACCCACAACAACTTTACAGTTTGAAGCCACCTGTTTAACAGCCTTAGCAGTCTCAATACACTTCTTGTAAGTAGCACTGCCACAAGTTATGCCAACAATAACCGGTTGAAGTTTTAAAACAAGCTCCTGAACAATCGTAACGTCGTACTGCAATAAATAATTATCAAGCATCTGCACCTCATGTCCAGCCTGCTCTAAAGACGCAGCAACGTACATAAGTCCAAGAGGCGGAAGTCTTTTTCCATGAAACCAAGGGGCATTAGAAGGAGGCGCAGTAGTCATTAACAAAATCAATCAACATATCTCCTGTAAGGGATTACACATAAGCAAACAAACACAAATTTGCCTCGCTAAATCATTTACTACAGGTGATAGATTTACAATTTAATAAGCTTACCTAACAACACTCTTCAACCACAAAAAACAAACAATTATCAAAACAAAAAACAAGCACGTTACTTAACAGTTAATCGCTTGACAAACATCTTAATATCACACAACAAACCAAACACTACAAGATGCCCATCAACATGCTTAATAACATTCAAATTACACTCCCTTGCCAACTTAGACACATACATTTCAGACAAAACAGAACTGAGCTCAATACGAATCCACTTCTTATCACGAGGCACTCCAACCACAAACCGATTCTCAACCACATCCAACACTTCTCTATCTATCGCATCCAAAGTAGCCGTCTCTAAACGCTTAAACCATCCATCCACCACATTCAATTCAAAAACCTCTTGAACTTGTCCCATCAAATAAGCCTCAACATTCACCAAATACGCATCAACATTCGCTACAACCCTCTCAGAAACATCAACGCTATAAGACAGATCAATTAAAGAACGTGCCACTCGTAAATCATCAACAACATTCACAGGCACCTGAACATCAACCTTCCGAAGTGCCACTAAAAGCTCCTCAAGAACCCTCCAAACAGCCAAAGCATTACCCATAAAACATAACCCACAAACGTAAAAACCACACAAACTATAAAGGTTTAAACAACTAAAAAAGAAAAAACAAAACACACAAAATAGAAACAACAAAACATCAACAACAAGTCAAGTTTCCTTTTTATCTGTTATAGCTTTAGCCAAACGTTTTGCATTATCCTTAGGCTCAAGCAATTCTTTAACAAGACCATACTGACGCTGATAAATATGACAGTTCTTACTATGAAAAATCAGCTTACCAGTTGACAAAGAAAGTCGACCTTTCTCATTTATTTCATTAACAAAAGCTTCATTAAAAAGTTGCAATCCTGCAATATTTGCAGGTAATCCACCAAAAGCATCCCAACTACGAAAATAGCAAGTCAAATGCAACTTATTATCAGAAATTTCAGTATCAATTAAACTCAAGCATGGAGGCTCACTTGGGTTTTTGTTTTCGTCAAACTTTTCAATATCTTTAGGGATTCTTATGACCATTGTAACTTGACGGTCTTTTTGTTCTTGCGCGTAACGTTTTACAGCTTCTTCTATTTGATTAATAGGACGATTCAAGCGACTGCCATAAGTGTAGGGTTCACCTTCTTGTTTTTCACCACTCCACAGGTATTCAAGAGCGTATCCTTGAACATATTTAAAATCGCAAGATGCCTTATCACTTACAAGAGGTCGATTCTCAGGATGCTCAATTTCAATTGTAAGATTCAACTTTTTGGTTTCGGTCGCCTCAGAACCAAATCCGACAGGAAAAGCATCACCCTCATACCAAATTCTACTTAAAACCTTAAACCAAGCATCCGGACAGTCAAACGCTGAAATCTTTAAATGCTTCATGCCAAAGTCTCCAAAACATCCTTAAACATACTACATAAAATACGCCTCTAAATAATATAAGCATACAGTTAAAAACATCAAATAAAAAGAAAACAACATACAACCAGAAAAAACAAACTGTGTTCTAAAAATAACAAAAAGAAAAAAGAAAACTAGTAGGGCATACCACCCATACCACCCATACCACCCATACCACCTGGTGGTACTGGAGGCATTTTACTGCCTTTGATGCTGATTAGGTCATCAATTTTAAGTATCATATTAGTGGCTTCTGTAGCTGACTTTATGACTTGTTGTTTAACACGTAAAGGCTCAATAATCATTTTAGAACACATACAAACAATTTTACCTGTGGTAACATCTATGCCTTTAGTTTTACCACCTTCCTCTTCGTGTGCACTACGCAAGGCAACCATAATGTCAATTGGGTCTAAACCAGCGTTTTCTGCAAGAATTAAGGGAATTGTTGCTACAGCATCAGCAAATGCTTCAATTGCAAGTTGCTCACGTCCACCTACTTTAACAGCATAAGCACGTAAGCCTTTTGCAAGCTCAGCTTCTGCTGCACCACCACCTGCAACAATTTTACCATCCTCAATCACATTACGAACTACACATAAACCATCGTGTAAACTACGTTCAGCTTCATCAATTACATGATTAGATGCCCCACGAATAACCAAAGTGACAGCTTTAGGATTTTTACAATCACGAATATAGAGAAGCCTATCATCACCAATTTTAACCTCCTCAACACGCTTAGCATTACCTAAAACACCAGCTGTAAGATCCTTTACACTTGCAGCTATACTTCCACCAGTTGCACGAGCAAGCTTCTCGATATCACTACTACTAACACTCTTAACTGCCAAAATATCTGCTTTTCCAAGAAAATGCAAAGCCAGGTCATCAATACCTTTCTCGCAGAAAACAACATTCGCGCCAGACTTTTGAATAGCAGTAACCATATCTTTTATCATACGCTCTTCTTCATCTAAGAAAAGCTGCATCTGCTCAGGACTTTCAATACTAATTTTAGCATCAAATTCTGTCTTTTCTATCTCAAGCTTGGCATTAAGCAAAGCAATCTTTGCATCATCAACAATTTTAGGCATCTGAGAACTAGCCACTTCTTTATCAAGGACCATACCCTTAACTAATTCAGACTCATCAAGACTCTTACCATGCTTCTTAACTACCTTAATTAGATCAAGATCAGCTTTGTATTTACCATCAACCTTTTCAGCAACCTGCTTAACTGCATCAACAAGCAACTTTGTAAAATGATCCTGAGCAATATTAATACCCTTACTGTAAAGAGCCGTCATAGCTATCTGTCGAATAGTCGCATCATCATCAAAAGCAACAGGCAGTGCAATACTATCAAGAATCTCTTGAGTCTTCTCGCCTGCCTTCTTAAAACCATCGATAATAACAATCGGATGAACATTTCTATCCAACAAACTCTCAGCTTTAGAAAGCAATTCACCCGACAAAACAACCGCTGTTGTTGTACCATCACCAACTTCATTATCTTGAGCCTTTGCTACCTCTACAAGCATCTTTGCTGCTGGATGTTGAACATCAAGTTCTTTCATTATGGTAGCACCATCATTTGTAATTGCAATATCACCCATGCCAGTTACAAGCATTTTATCCATGCCGCATGGTCCTAACGTGGTCTTTACTGTTTCAGCTACAACTTTTGCAGCCATAATGTTACTTCTCTGAGCTTCACGTCCAATCGTTCTACCAGTACCTTCTTTCAATACCAAAACCGGAACTTGTCCACCTTGTGTTGACATAATATCATTCACCAAATATATATCTAAATTAAGATTTAGTAGAATAGAACAAGCAAAAACAACATATAAATTTTTCCCAACTCTCCCAATAAACAAACAGAAGAAAAAACCACCAAAAAACAAAAAAGCTCATAAAAAAACAAATACAAATGCCTTAAAACCTAAATTCCGCTGGTTTTTTGCACATACAGGTTGTATGTGTAAATGATGAATCTATAGGGTTAGTTTTTTGTGTATGTGTCATTTTTTTACACATATACCGAGGATTAACATACAAAATTGCTTTTTTTACTATGAAGAATGTATGTGCACAAATCTAATAAGATTTTAGGTTAAAAATACAAAAATAGTCAAACTTTAAGGATGTTATAACCTGAAGCTTTACGCAACCGATTCATAATCGCCAAACCCATACCATCTAAAGACACACCCTCAGCCAAAATAACATCAACAGAAACTTCATTAAATTCACGTAACACGCCAAACAGTTTACTCGCAACAGCATCAAGATTAAAACGACTCCCCATAGACTTTACCACGTAAGCTGAATATTCTTGCAAGGTTTCATCTGTCGCCAGTATACCCACTCGTTTACCCTCACAAGTAAACCGTTCAGATAAAGCAACAATTTTAACAACCACATCTTGAACAGCACCTTCAATTAACAAAACATCAGCATTTGGAGCATAATGTTTATGCGTCATACCAGGAGATCGAGCATGCACAACAGCAACTTCCCGCTCAGATGCAACAAACGGATGCAACACCACATTAGGCAGCACAGACAGCACATCCTCCAAAATCATTCCACCAGGACGTAACAGTATAGGCGGATCAACACTTAAATCCAAAACAGTAGACTCAACACCTATACTTGTTGAACCACCATCAAGAACCACATCAATTTTACCATTTAAATCATCATACACATGCTGAGCAGTAGTTGGACTAGGATTACCGGAAAGATTTGCACTAGGCGCAGCAATAGGCACACCACTTTGCTCAATTAATGATAAAGCAATACTATTATTAGGCATTCGAATTGCAATAGTATCTAAACCAGCAGTAGTCCGCTTAGATACAACTTCAGAACACTTAAACACCAAAGTTAAAGGACCAGGCCAAAAACGCTTCATTAAAAATTCCGCATCTTTAGACAAATCACGCACAAGAGGATAAACCTGACGAATACTTGCCACATGCAAAATCGGAGGATTATCCAAAGGCCTATTTTTAACTTTAAACAACGCTAAAACCGCATCATCATCTAAAGCATTTACACCTAACCCATAGACAGTTTCCGTTGGAAAAGCAACTAAACCCCCCTTCCGAATAACTTCCGCAGCAACACGAATTTTCTCAAAATCAGGTTTTTTAGAATCTAACTGAAAAATAACCGTAAGCTTAGCACACTTACCAGTTACATCCAAAGCAACATTGAAATCACTACTCACCAACAGCAACCATCATCCTTTTCAGCACATCCTCAATGAGCTACAAACTTGAGATTTCTATAAAGGTTATGTCTCAACAATTTTTTATAACCCAACCACACTCTAAAAACCAAACAAACTAAAAATAGAACCTACTCAATTATCAGACATCCAATAATTACTAGTTTTATACTTCAAAAAACATAAACTTATTAAACAAATCAACTGATTAAGCAAGTAGAGTAAAGTTATGAAAGTTGCAGCTTCATGGAGCGGGGGTAAAGATAGCGCGTACGCCTTACATCTAGCAAAACAACAAGGACACGAAATCGTCAATCTTGTAACCATGATGGCAAATAAAGAAAAATCAAACTTTCATATGATACACTCAAACCTTCTAGACACCCAAGCAGATGCAATAAACATTCCATTGATTAAAAAACAAGCAGGAAAAAAAACATATGAAAAAGATTTTAAAACAGCTCTTGCAGAACTAAAAAACAGAGGTATAGAAGGCTTAGTTACAGGCGATATCCACGAAGTATCAGGACATGAAGAAAACTGGCTAAACCGTATCTGCCATGAAATGGAATTAACACCAATCAAACCTTTATGGAAAAAAGACACAAAAAAAATCTACCTCAACTATATAGAAGCTGGATTTAAAGCAACAATTATCCGAACCAAACTTGACAAACTAGGCACAGAATGGCTAGGCCAAGAACTTGACAGACAATTCTATAAAAACATCCTCGAACTAGGCAACATAGACCCTTGTGGCGAAAACGGAGAATACCATACAATAGTAACCGATGGGCCATACTTTAAAAAGAAGATTGAACTTTTAAAAACCCAGAAACATCACCTCGATAACAACTTTGGCTACCTAGAAGTCAAAGAATTCACACTCAAACCAAAAAAATAAGGAGTAAAACACATGAAACCAAACCCTGACATCATAATTTCACACAACAAACCAAAAGCAGAAACCTTTCTTTCACAAATCGAAAACAAAAACCCCCTCTTCATTACAACAATTGCAACCACCGAAACAGGCAAAATTCCAGGACTATCAGCCGCAGGACAAAACCCCGACTTTACCGACTTTACACCTCCCGCAGATGCAGAGCTACTCCTCTTAGGCAAATGTAAATCCATACAAAGCGTACCCATCACACCAGATGGCATACCAACTCCCGGCCTGATAACAATGTCAGCACTAAAACTTGCAGACATCCCAGTAATAATCGCCAACGCAGGATGCAAAGTAAAACCTCAAATACCATACATCGAATTAGGCGGCAACTCAGGACGTGACATCCGAACAGGCAACTCAGTTGATAACGTTAAAGAAGTTATTGAACGCGCCAAAACCGCCGGCCAACAACTCGCAAAAACATCAGACTATATAGTCATAGGCGAAAGCATACCCGGCGGAACAACAACAGCCCTCGGCTTACTCTCAGCCTTAGGCATAAACGCAGAAGGAAAAGTAAGCAGCACCCTACCCCAAAACCCTCACAATCTTAAAACAGAAGTCGTCCAAACAGGTCTTAAGGCTGCAGGAGAAAAATTTGGCAGTCTAAACAACAACCCCATAAAAGCAGTTAGCTGTGTAGGCGACCCTGTGATGCCTGCACTAGCAGGGTTAGCCATTGGCGCAACAAGCCGAGTGCCAGTTCTACTAGCAGGCGGAACTCAAATGACTGCAGTCTTAGCATTGATTAACACATTAAACCCTGAAGCTCTTGACAACATTGCAATTGGTACAACTCGATGGGTAATAAGCGATCCAACATCAGACATCAAAGGCATAGTAAACCAGTTTTGCAAAGTTCCCATCTTAGCTGCAGATTTAAATTTCAGTAAATCCGAATTCCCAGGTCTTCAAATATACGAAACAGGTCTAGTTAAAGAAGGCGTAGGAGCGGGTGGCGCCTCAATTGCAGCAATGGCAAAAATGGGAAGCACAATAGACAAAGAGTTACTTCTTAAAGCTATAGAGCGTAATTATTCAGTATTGATAGCAATGAAGTGAATTTGAGTGGTAATTAAAGAAGTCAAAAACCTCTTATCCTTTCTCACTGTTTTGCCGGTAAAAATGGATAATGACTTGCTATCGGATTGCGCACGGTACATGTTTGCTTTCCCCATAATTGGGGCTTTTATTGGTCTTATAGCAGGCACAGTTGGTTGGGTAGCACACCAATTCTTACCAGGTATTGTCGCAGGAGGTTTAGTTACAGCTACGCTGTTATGGTTTACAGGACTTCATCATACTGATGGATTACTTGATTTTGGTGATGGTATCATGGTTCACGGTACATCGGAACGTAAAATCCAAGTTATGCATGACCAACTCACAGGCGCAGGCGGATTATCCTTAGGTATTTTAACAATATTAATTACGGCATTAGCTATTGGACAAATCAATACCAACATTATTATACCTGCAATTGTAGTTGTTGAAATTTCAGCAAAACTCTCGATGGTAGTCATGGCACGCGTAGGAAAAGCTACACATCAAGGAATGAACACTTCATTTCTAAACTTTATGCACGGCTCTAAAGGCACGGCGCGCCTAATAGCAGGACTGATAATTTCATTAGCAATAGCAATACCACTTCTCGGCTGGGTAGGCGTTATAATTATTTTAGCATGCATTCTAACTAGTTTAGTTATGACTTTAATTGCACATAGAAACTTTAATGGCGTAACAGGCGATATTTTTGGCGCTACAAACGAGCTATCACGTCTAGTTTCACTTATCACATTACTGGCAGTGGTTTCATGGATATAACAGCAATAGTTATGGCAGGTGGCAAAGGCACACGCATGAACTCTGCCGAAGAAAAACCCATGATGATCTTTCGAGGCAACCCACTAATTAACTATGTTGTAGCAGCGATCAACCAATCTAAACACATCAAAAACTTTTACATAATTACAAGCAACAACACACCCAATACAGAACAACACTGCAAAAATAAAGGATGGAACATAATACACACCGATGCAAAAGGCTACCACAACGACCTCAAACAAGCAGCCCATAAAGCTAACTTGATAGGCCCCATTCTAACAACGCCCGCCGACATACCTGCAATCACAGGCAAATTTCTCGATAAAGTCGTCAACGAATTTGAACAATGTAAAAAAGACTTTTTAGCCGTTTTTGTACCAATCCAAAAACGCCTCGACTTAGGTTTATCAATTTCTAGCATCGACGAATACAGAGGCGTATGGTATGCAGTTTCAGGCGTAAACATTATCAACGGAACAAAAATCCAAAAAGACGATAAAATCGAAACAAGTGCCATCATAACCGAAGAAACCGAAGTACTCTTCAACATAAACACACAAAAAGACAGAGAAATCGCCCAAAAACTCATAAACAAACTCACTACACATTAACCCAAAAAATCATCTAAACACTAAGCCACTCAAATCTACAATTATTGAAAAATAAAAATTACAGATAGAATTAAATTTTCCAAAAACGCATAAACATACCAGAGGATACTAACAAATGCTACCTGCCTTGCTAGGCATTACTATACTAATACTATCCGTAATCTTGGACCTAATCATCGGCGACCCTTCACCATGGAAACCATGGAAACGCATTTACAACCTACATCCCACAGTATGGCTAGGACAGCTAACAAAAAAAATAGAACCATACTTCAAAACACATAACGCAAAACTAGAAAAATTTAACGGCATTATTCTTGCCCTAATAATCATTGGCATAATAACTATCCCAACTTATCTTGGACTACATTATCTATATAGCATCCAAGTTGCATACAGCCTCCAAATCATCGCATACTTAATTGTAGCGATAATACTTTTCAAATTCACAATATGCATCAAACTTGAAACCGACGGCGCAATAGCAGTAATAAAAGCCCTAGAAACAAATGACATAAACGAGGCAAAAAAATATGCACACTTTAGCCGTCGCGACGCAGCAAATCTCAACGGACCACAAATTGCCTCAGCCGTCATAGAATCCATGGTTGAAAATCTAACAGACTTCAAACTGTCCCCTTTCATCTACTATGCATTCTTTGGTCTACCAGGGGCAGTAGCCTTTCGAGCCATAAACACTCTAGATGGCATGGTTGGCTACAAAGACAAAGAACACATAAACACAGGCTGGTTCTCAGCAAACCTTGACAACATAATCAACTACATACCCTCACGCTTCACAACACTACTTATGATAGTCTCATCCGCAATTTTAGGATACGATTACAAGGCAGCATGGCGAATTGCTAAACGCGACCACAAACGTGTACAAAGTAGAAATCACGGTTGGCAAATGGCAGCAATCGCAGGAGCGCTACACATTCAACTAGAAAAACCAGGCAAATACACTGTAGGTGATCCTATAGAAGTAATCACACCTGATAAAATAATGAAATCACTAAAAGTACGCAACCTATCCATCATAATATGTATGCTTCTAACAATACCTATTATCGTCATAATTGGGCTATATCTACCATGGCTTTGGGGACTGCAAAGTTAGTAGCATGTAAAACAAGCAATGTTAAAATTTAAAAGCGGTTCTTCGAAAGCTTTAAACATTGTACATTCTGTATTTGTGACGACAAAGAGGCAAGGAAAAACATGGGGCTAAATATAATACTTGTAAATCCGCCTTATCGAACCCGACCTCACCAACATCCTCCATTTCCACCGTTAGGTATAGGCTACCTAGCAGCAGTATTAGAAAAACACAATTTTAAGATAAAAGTTATCGATTGCCAAGCATCGCGATACACTTACGAAGATTATAGACACGAAATAGCCAAACATAACCCAGATATTATTGGCACAACAGCACCCACAAGACTATACAACTCCGCTAAAGAAATTCTCAAAATCAGCAAAGAAACACATCCCAACGTAGTAACAATACTGGGAGGAGCGCATGTAACTTTTTGGGACAAAAAAACACTACAAGAATGCCCACACCTAGATGTAGTCGTACGCAAAGAAGGAGAAAACACGCTCTTAGAACTTGCCCAACGTATAGACACAGGACAAGATATAGCTGATGTCACAGGAACAACCCAACGAAAAAATGGTCGTATAATTGTTAATGCTGATCGACCCTTCATTGAAAACTTAGACGAGCTCCCCTTCCCTGCTAGACATCTATGGGATCTTGACGCTATAAGAAAACAAGAAGACATGTTCTATCTAATCACAACCCGTGGATGCACCGCTTGGTGCAATTTTTGTGCGGCCGTCCGCATGTTTGGACAAAAATATCGTATGCGAAGCATTCAAAATGTGGTTGATGAACTCGAATTTCTACACAAAACCTACAAAGCAGAAAACTTTACCTTCTGTGACGATGCCTTCACAGTAGACATGAAAAGAACAGAAGAATTATGTGAAGAAATCAACAAACGCAATTTAAAAATAAAATGGAACATGGGCACCCGTGTTGATAGAGTTACAAAAGAATTATTACAAAAAATGAAAGATGCAGGATGTGTGTCAATGTGGTGTGGCCTAGAATCAGGCACCCAACAAGTGTTAAATGATATGCACAAAGGTATCTCAACAGATCAAACAAAAAGAGCATTAAAATGGGTCAGAGAATTAGGATTAAAACCAACCCCAAACGTATTACTTGGTTACCCAGGCGAAACTATCGAATCAGCCTTAAAATCAATAAAATTTGCTGAAGAAGTAAGCCCCGACGAAATCGCATACTACAACATAGCCACACCATACCCTGGCACACCAATGTATGATAAAGTAATGGAAAACGGTTGGATACGAAATAAAAATTTTGATGATTACGATGCTACACAACCAATTTTTGAAACCCCACAACTCAGTGTACAAGATTTACAAGCTCTCTATGATTATGCGTTCAAAAGTTTCTACACCCGCCCAAGTTATGTACTGCGCATGTGGCGCAAAGGTTTCAATGCCGGATATGCAGCAACAAAAAAATACATCTATTTCAAACGCAAAAAATCCTCTATCAAAAAATAATCTTTTTTAGCTGTTAAAAATAAACGTACGGAAATACATAACAGTAAAACTAGTTTCTAAAATAAAAAAAAGATGAGAGGCTTTAGTATTGCCTTCTAGCTGATAAACCGTACCAAGACATGACTTTTGCAAGTATTGGCACAATTACACCTAAAGCAATACAGGGCACAAAAGAAATAAAGAGTGCATACCCTAAATCGCCTGACCACATGGCTACAGACATTGCTTTTGATGGATCTAGTGCATATTGATTGTTCATAAAGAGTTGTATTATTGTAGTTGTAAATGATGCAACTAAGCCTGCGCCAAGCATTCGTTTAAAGTTCGTCGACCCATTAGTTAATGCACCTGCCATGTAACCAATGATTACCGCATTGACCAAATAGAAAAGCATAGCCATGTCACCAAAGAAGTTGTAAGGAGTGAGAGCGCCAAATGTTTCAGTATTGCCAGCAACGAAGTTATTGATAGACATTATAGCATATTTCAAGTAGTTTGCAGTTGAGTTGCCTGCGACAGCAAGGTAGTATGTTCCACCCATAATGAAACCAGCTGCACCACCTGCCCATTTATTCCATACAAGACCAAGGATTAAAGGTACGCCTAATACGATCATTTGAGTAAAGCCCTGTGTTAGAATGACAGCAATGGTTACACCTGTACCTTCACCTTCACCAAGTACATGAAATGCGCCAGTAGGGTTAACGTAGACAGCGAGCACAAAAATGAGCAACACTAGAATCAATGGTACAATAAAACCGTATAGAATGTCTGATAGTTTAAATCTTTCTGTTTCCAAAGTTTTTTCACATTCTTTGAAGTTATTTTAAGAAATACTATCGGTTAGGCACATTAATAAAGATAATCCTTCCATTAAGATTGAGGCAGCAAAAAATAACATAAAAAACAAACTCAAAAAGTCATTGTCTAATTTTTAGAACAGCAAACAACACCACCAAGAACTGTAAAACATACAGAAACACTATCAAGATCATCAACCACCACAGACAGAGGATCACATGATAAAACGGTCAAATCAGCAAGTTTATTCTTCTCAATGGACCCCTTATCAGCAATCACTGAACTTGCCTGTGCCGCAAAAACAGTATACATTTGTAAAGCCTCAAAAACAGATACTTTCTGTATACCTTCACGATTAACAGCAGCCTTAATACCAAACAATGGGTTAAGAGGTTCCATAGGACAATCAGACCCCGCAGAAACTAAAACACCACAATCAAGCAACTCTTTAACAGGAAACAACCAACGCACGCGCTCACCTAAACGCTTCTCTGCAGACCAAACAGAAAACTCTGAAGCAACCACACAAGGCTGAATCGATACAGAAAGATTCAACTTTTTTATACAACACATCAATTGAGGATTCAAAACTGCAGCCTGCTCTATACGAGGACTAGGAATATCTGAATTTCTACGGATTTGCTGTATCACATTTACTACTGCTTCTTGAACTGCTCTATCACCAACTGCATGAACAACAAGTTGTAAACCATTATTTTGAATTTTTTCTACAAGCTCAAACATTTCAGTTTTTTGGCAAAGCAGTTTTCCTTGATTTGACAAATTGTCACTATAAGGTTCAAACAATGCAGCTGTACTAGATGCTAAATAACCATCCACAAAAATCATTGCCCCGCCAAGTTTAAAACGTTCATTTTCCAGTCGTTTTAAGTTTTGTAGAGCCAAATCAAGAAGGTTTACAGGTACTATTAAATAAACTCTCAAAGGTAAAGAGGACACCTCGACTATTTTTTGAATAATTAACAATTCTACCTCGGAAAGCACCATCCAATGAATACTCGTTAGACCTAATTGAACAAAATTTTCCAAAGCCAATTCAGTAGACAGATAAAGTTCGTAAAAAGTAGGCTCAGGAATAACACTCCAAACAAAATTTGTGGCTTGATCACGTAAAACTCCAGTAAGCTCACCATCCAAAGTTCGCTCTATACCCAAATCATTTTGTTGATCTATATTAGCTACATTAAGCGCCTTACTATTAACAACACACACTTGCCCCGACTGACAATAAAACACCACCGGATTGTCAGGAGACACAGCATCCAACTCTTGACGTGATGGCAAACGCTTCTCCAAAAGATCCATAGAATTCAACGCCCTACCTAAAATCCACTTACCCACACCAACCTGAGTAACACGATTAACTAATAAAGTTTGAAGATTTTTAATTGAAGATACACCTTCAAGATTTAACCACATTAACAGTCGGCCGTAGTCAACAACATGAACATGAGTATCAATAAAACCAGGCAAAACAGTTTTACCGTCAAGATAAATCACCTGCGTTTTTGCATCAACATACTGTGTAGCACCTGGATTATTACCTACATACAAGATACGACTATTTTTAACAGCTAAAGCTTGTGCCGACGGCAGTTTAGGATCCATTGTTAATATGTTCCCATCAAACAAAACCAAATCAGCAAATGACATAACACTATTCTCCAATAGTTATTTGAGAACTTATTGCTTATCAACTTAACTTTTTTAAAAGCTACTTTATCGCAAAATCTTTTTTAGGAACAGCCTTCTAGGTAGAACCAGTAAATATAATCTAAGGTGGTTTTAGATGACAAAAAAGGGTCCTTTAATGATGACTTCCTGGAGAACTACAGGTGCGTGCAACGCTCGCTGTAGATACTGCAACGTAGACTCTACAGGCAAAAAAGCTGACAAGGAACTAACAACGCAAGAAGCTTTAGCCTTAGTAGACAAAGTTTACGATTTTGGTGTCAGCTGGTTTGGTCTTAAAGGCGGAGAACCACTACTACGAAAAGATATTTTTGAAATAGTATCCTACGCAAAAAACAAAGGACTCAACGTATGCCTCCTAACTAACGGTTGCTTTGTAGATGGAGAAATATATGACAACCTAGTCAAACATCAAGTCTGGGGCTCAGTTAGCATAGACGGCCCAGAAGAAATTAATGACCAATTACGAGGACAAGGCTCATACCAAAAAGCCTTAGCAGCCATTAAAAAACTCTCAACAGGCAAAATTCTCAATGGTCTTGCCGCTGCAATAACCTCAATAAACTATAACAATTTAGATCACGTCTGCGAACTGGCTGAACAATATCATGCCAATTTTGTCTGGTTTAATCATCTAGTACCTAGTGGACGAGCAAAAGACCAAGTAGACGATTTAAGCCCTACTCCAGAACAGCTTGAAGAAGCATTAAATAAAATCTGGGATTTATCCGTTAAATATGAAGACAAATTCGATATACACGTACACTGCCCCCATTTTGCACGAGTCGTAAGACAACGTAACATACCAAACTTTGATGAATGGTACGAAAAAAAATTCCACGGTAAATGCACCTATTTCGCATTTGGTGGATACATTAGCATAATTGAAAACGGCAATCTAATCCCCTGCTTCTACACAGACTTACGTCCAATGGAACCTATGAACATAGGAAACATACGCGACGACAAATCACTACTACAAACATGGGAAGAAATGAAAGTCTCACCCTACTACAGTAGCTTTCGCAACAGAACAATACTCAAAGGCAAATGTGGCGTGTGTGAATACCGAGACATATGTGGCGGGTGCAGAAACCGAGCATACGCATTAACAGGAGACATCTACGGACAAGATGACGCATGTGCATACACACCACAAACCATCCATAAAAACTCAGGCACACCTTAAAAACAATAACTAAGGATTATGCAATAGTCTGTCTCTACAAAATTTACTGTTAATACAAAGAAGTACAGTCTAATTGTAGAAAGCGTTTTATGTCCAAAACGCATATTTACAGCGGTTCCAATGAAGCGTAACTGGATAATAACCACTCTCCTTTGCATAATTTTAATATCAATTCTATTTATTGGCACTTATTCCCTCTCTAACAAAAAAGCACACTGTATAGATGTTTACGTAGGGATAGATGCCGCTTACGCAGACATGACAGAATTGAAAACTCTTATTGATCAAGTTAAGGACTATACCAACATTTTTGTTTTAGGCAGCACAAATATTACGCTTGACGAGGCAAAATTTAACGAAATGAGCAGATACATTAATGCCTGCAATCTTAGTTTTGCCGCATATACTCACACCACTAAAAATACCTCACTTGAATTTAACCAATCGAGTTGGACAGCTACAGCTAAACAACAATGGAATTTTTCAGGATTGTACTGTTATGATGAACCAGGTGGATATCAAATAGACTGTGATCCACTCTTTATGATAGTTCAAGAAGCAAATAACCCATCAGAAGCAGCCGACAAGTATGTACAAAGACTCCACAATTACATTTCTGAATTCATCGATCTAGACACAGTAGTCATGACCTCAGATTACGCCCTTTATGAATACCACTGCTGACCCGAAGGAGATACTTTGAAAAACACGGGGTTTTCCGTCTCCTTTGTCGTAAGATAAAGGATATTTTGTCCCTGCCATCGACTACGATTTTATGAAGAAGCTCGGAGCATACAGAATCGCCGAATTCTTTGAGCCTCACAAGGTTCTCAATGGTTGTTTCAATGTTCGTTAATTTTTGTTGCAGACTTTCCGTTGCCTTATTATCCAGCTTTAACGCCGTCCATTGCTTTTGAGGGCGACAAATTGCTTATCGTATTGACTGTTAGTTCTTTCAAACTCGGCTTTTGTAATCAAACCGTCAAACATAAATCAACCAGCTTAGACTTGCGCGTGAGCATTTTCTCAATGTTTGTCCCGATTTCCTTAATTTCCGTCGATTTATCAGAACTATTAGCTATAGCACGGCACACGTGTTCCTTTAATTCCTGAATAACAATATCCTTATTTTCAACCCTGTCTTCCCGATTTAAGTAATAGCTTTCAGATGTAACGTTTTATTTTTTGTCTCTTTTTGCTATAGAAGCCGTTTATAAAGTAGCTCTATAACCCCAATATTACTTAACATAAGTAATATGATTCAATCCTAAATAAGCCACAATACAACACTAATAACAAAAACAACTAAAAACAAGCCAATAAACAAAACACATTACTAAAATTTGGGAAATTAAGGTTTTAAGAATCCTGAACACAGTCGCGTGTTCCCAGCGCTTCGCCCCTTCAGGCGAGGAAACCCCCCACGGTTTTCAAGCTCTTTAGTAATGCTATGCGCACCCATGCCAGACAAATACAACTCATAAATCAACCTTACAGTTTTCGCCTCATCTTCGTTTATGGTAAGCTTGCCGCCCTTAAGATGATACCCGACAATGCGCACACCAAACACCACACCCTGCTCCATGCGCCGCTTTTGCCCCCACTTAACGCGCTGACTCGTCTTGCGGCTCTCCTCTTGTGCGATACTTGACATTATCGTCAATCTTAATTCCGAATCAGCATGGCTTTGCGACAATATAGCCGATTAACTTAAGTTTTAGATGTATGTTTTATTGTTTACTATGACCCACAGCAGAGATTTCAGAGAAACAACAATCACATACAAACAAAACGGACACACCATAAAACAAACCT
>JAITMO010000153.1 GCA_031277345.1 Candidatus Bathycorpusculum soli | reverse complement strand
CGTTATTGTTGGAGGTTTTATGAGTATAGATGGAAAAATAGCTCCTGCTAATCGGAGAGGTCGCGAATTTTCACAATATCTAAAACCTACTCATGAGCAAATATTGCATGAAATCCGTGCTAATGTTGATGCTGTAATAGTTGGCGTTAACACTGTAATTGCTGATGATCCAACTCTTACGGTGCGGACAGTTAAAGGTAAAAACCCCCTAAGGGTAATACTTGATAGTTATGCGCGCACGCCAGTGGATTCAAAAATTTTAGACACAAAAAACGCATCAACTCTAATTGCTGTTGCTAAAGGCGCTCCACAAAGCAAAATTGATCTACTAAAAAACAAAAATAAAGATATAGATGTAGTGTGTTTTTCAAAGCAAAAAGTTGACCTACATGAATTGTTAGCTGAACTATCAAAACGTGGTGTTAAACGTGTACTAGTTGAGGGTGGGGGCGAGGTGCGTTGGAGTTTTTTTGAACAAAACTTGGTTGATGAATTGTTTGTATGGATTATGCCTACTGTTTGGGGTGGACAAACTGCGCCTACATTAGTTGAAGGACAAGGTTTTCTTAATGCAAAACATGCAATTAATCTAAAACTAGATAACATAAATCAAGTGGAAGACATACTGATTTTGTGGTTTAGTGTAAAAAAGACGTTACTTTAAACTGTTGTTGTTTGAGAAATGGATTAACTCTTCTATTTTGGCAATTGCTTGTCCACTTTCAATAACTTGTTTCGCTAATTCATATCCATCACGTAAATCTTTACAGATACCAGATAAAACAAGTATTGATGCAGCATTTAACAATACAATATCTCGACAAGAACCAATATTTTTACCAGCTAAAATTTGCATTATAACTTTTGCATTCTCTATGTGGCTGTCTCTTGCAACAATTTCATGTACATTACCCCTTTTTATGCCTACATCTTCAGGATAAACATTAAACGTTTCAACCTCACCATTTAATTTCAATTCTGACACAGTGTTTTTACCCAAAGTTGAAAACTCATCAATCTTTACTTGTTTAGTTTCACCATAACCTAAAACAACAAATGCCCGCTCATAACCACAGGCACCTAAAACTTTAGCAGTTAACTCAGTAAAAGGCTCACTAACACCTCTCACCTGCCGTTTAAGCGAAAAAGGGTTTAACGCAGTTGCAATTACAAGCCTTAAAGAATAAAGAAGAGGCATTAACTGTTTCACCAACAACGACTCAGAACCACCCTTAATTAACGGTTGCATCCAAGGATACATATCCTCTGAAGCCCAAACAACCGTTCCAATTTTCTCCACACACTCCTCCACTTTACGCGAAGACAAATGTACATTTACACCCAAAGCTTCAGCTACATCTATACAACCTGTTTTAGAAGAAAACGATTTCGACCCACTTTTCACCGCATACGCACCTGCAGCAGCAGCTACCACAATTGCCGGTGTAGTAATGTTAATAGTAGGTAGTGTATCCCCCCCTGTTCCACCAGCAGTAACTATAGGCCTATTAACTTTGAAATGAAAATTAACAGTTTTTGTTTCCTCCAACGCCTTAGCAGCTCCAACGAACTCCTCAAACACAGGCTTTTTAACTGTTAAAGCCCCAAAAAACCCTGTCAATAACGCAAAACTATTTTGATCCCCCCTTGCCAAGGCCTCAAATACTCTAAAAGCACCCAGTTTAGCTTCCTGCCAAGTCAAACTCTTGTTAACAGAAAGCTTACAAAAAACATTATTCAACAACTCATCATCATTATCAGTTTTATCAATTAGAGTTGTTTTCATATTTTCACCTAACTAACAAACTTTTGACCTCTTCAAAGCTCTAACTAAATAATAAGCCAAAATCGTAGAAGGCACTAACTGTAATACAATATACACAGGCAAAGCACCAATGTAAACAACAAAAGGAAGATTAAGACAAATAACCATCACAAAATATACCAAAGGAATATCAAGCAACGCACAAACAAAACTCATAATTAAAAGCTTAAAACTAACTCTTGTGTTTGGTCGCCATTTCGAAAAACATACTACAACAATTCCCACAGCTAAAGCAAAAAGCAAATTCACAAAAGGCCAAAGCCACGACAACGGATTAGCAAAAGAAAGCAACCCCAGCAACGCTTGCACCTCGGTAGTTATAATTGCACCCCAAAAACCAAACAATAAAGCAGAAACAAGTATCCATGTATAAGTATTAACGTAACCTAACGGTGTCAAATTACCGCCCGTCATAAACGCATCTGCCCGTTCAGCAAAAACAGCTATAACACCCGCTACAACTCCCAACATCAAAGCAGCCAACTTTTGCCGTCTTAACACACCATTAAAACTCAAACTACCTACCTTCCCAAACTTGAGTATCAACCTAAAAACAAGTACACTTTTATAAGTGTTCTCACCCAAAAAAACGTACCACCAAAACAACAAAAAAAAACAACAATACAAATTTAAATTAACACATCCCCCACTAATTAAATAAAACCTATTACTTAATTTTGAAAAAATAATGTTTCATATCTCTCACTGTTTAAAGAAACACACTAACCATCTATACAACAAAGACGAAGAGAACAATAAATACAAAATTTGGATTTTGGGCTGGTGTCCTGGATGTAACCCGCCTTTTGTTTATCTTGTGGCATTCGGCTAATCGGGCTACCCGCGCCTTTTGTAGATGATCATCAGCGTCTGTTTGCCCTTTCCACTTGCAGGACGGCCGTTTCATCGCTTCCAATTGACTAATCGACATTTTAGAATGTCTCATCTGTTAAAGCGTCAATAGGACGTGTCGTTTCTGCTCCGTTGCCAAGGCTCTCGCCTTACATCAAAGATGTTGCAATTCTACATGTGGGCGGAGTTTCCTCAGACCCAAACTTGGGTCCGACAGCCACACACCAACTCGCCAGCCCAAAATGCTTTCTATGTGGCAAGCAATAAACGCATCGCATTAAAACTGTTTTTCTATAGTTGAATATGCGATATACTGTAGAGCGTTAAATGGGTAAAGCTATTTTTTATTGGTTTATGAAAAAATAGCTGTTGTTTTTATATTTGTTTTCCGCATGCAGGGTAGAATATGGCTTTGGTGGGTAGATGTGCTACAGTAGGGGTAGTTGGTAGTTTCAATGTTTGGTGCTGATGTTGTTGGTAGTGGCTGCGTGTTTAGTTAGATTCTTTTATAGTGAAAAAGTGATTGCAAGTAATAAGGGTACTATCAGCAGGATTAGAAAGCCTATTAGAAGGAAAGTAAGTCCTGTACCGATAAGTAATATTGTTTTTGTTGTTGCAAACAGGTTTGTGCCTGATTTGGCGGCCAATTTACGTAGTGCCCAGTATAGGAAGAATATAGTTTTAAGAGTAGGTCTTTTTTAATTTAAAGTTTGTTTATTGTCTTGTTGTTTTGTCTTTTCTTTTTATTGTTTAGACAGATTAATTAGGTAATTATATTGTTTTATAGCTATAACATTTTCAGGTCAGCAGGTGAATTGTGTGTCTCTTAGTGTGTCTGAGTTAAAAGAGTTAAAGTCGCAAATCATAAACTTGGTTTACCATACCGCTGGCTCTGCACATGTAACAGCAATTAGTCTTATTGATATTTATCCTACTCATGTTGAAAATTGCAAAACCATTATTGAAGTTGTTGCAGTCATTAAGCATTTTCAACCTCGTCTATTAAGTTATGTTAAAAATATTAACGGTCGAAACGTAATTATTTTTGCAGTTGATCAATGGGTTTTTGAACGTGATATCGACCGTGGTGTTTTAGGTGAAGCTCTTGCCAATAAACTTGTTTTCCCCTACAATAGCTTACAGGGAGAA
>JAITMO010000051.1 GCA_031277345.1 Candidatus Bathycorpusculum soli | reverse complement strand
AACTTGAAATGTTAATCATTTAACTCCATTACACACTCATACTTGTTAAACTCTACCACAACAATCTCTCAACAACAATCACCACCCACTACATACATTAATTTCCGAAGAGATCTAATATTCTCTAAATAGTGCCCCATATATGGTAGTGTTCGATATTGGTTTATGTTATTAGTGGGCGTTTGAAGATTTTCACGTTAATACATAGACCAACTACCGTTTTATGCATTTGAAGAAACTTGGAAAAGCATATGATTTTTCTTGCCAAGCGTTTCACCCAAGTGCGCAGACGACAGGTGTGTTTACGCTCGATTTTTTGCGTGTTTCTCTTGTCAGCTTTGACTTTATCGACTCCACGAATTTTCTCATACACATAATTACCATCAACATAAACCTTCACAACAATATTAAACGGTGCAGCAACAAAAGCAACTCCTCCAAAACACAACACTCACAAACCCCAAACGTATACACCAAAACCACACCAGAGCGTGGTCTACTGCATACCAAACCAGACACTGATGTCTTTTATCATGAACATAGATCACATTTCATCGATTCAACCTCTAAGGCACAAACAAGTTCAATAACGATTTCTGAGGCATCTTTACATGATTTTAGGTATGTTAAATTTACCTGTTGGTTATAGTAAGTTACATAGACATTGATAGTTTTTTGTATGAGTTAAAAACAAAATTAGAATGAAATATTGGAAAAAATAAACCAATTTTAAATGCTCCACTAATAAAAACACTATCAATGTAATTTCAACATGCTATATAGTTTTCTTTTTTCTAGATGATCTATAACAACATCTGCATTTATGTGAGTACTTGGGAAATGTTGTGGACTCCTAAAGTCATTTATGGCTATTTCAAGTATATGAAATTTCACACTCGGTTCGCAGGGAAGGTATTTGTAGTCAAGTTTAAATATTAAAGCGCGAACATTCTTCATTCTGATAGGCATATCTTGTTCCATTAAGATGTTTACCAAATTTTATAGTTTTTATACTTGCACAATATGGACACTTCACAAGTAATAACGTTATTTTCATATACTAACAATACAGCCCATACACGCCATTTCAACATCCCCAACCAATGTCTAACACTACCTATTTTTTGATGTATAGTTTTGTTTGTTTGTTGTTTTTGTTGTTTGTTGAGTTTAGGAGTAAGTTTTGGTGGAGTTTTTTGTAGTCTATAGGTATATTTTATTGTTTGTTCGGTTTAGGTTAATGGTGAAACATAGCTATATTGAGCAGACTAAGCATCAATAGGACGAAAAACACCACAACCGTAAGGTTGCGATAATTTATTTTAAATGAAAAACATGAATAAAGTAGAAGTATTGTATTATGGCGACTGTTTTTTTAGTCTTCTACAATAATTAAGGTCAGGGTGGACTTTACTTGTTTGATGTTGCGGATTTTGTGGGAAATTGATTCTTTTAATTCTTCCATTGTGTTTGCGTGAACTTTTACAATGATATCGTAGACTCCATAGGAAACATGGGCTTCTTTTACTACATTTATCTCTTGTAGTTGTTTTAGAACTAGGTCTTCAGAGCTTGATTCTACGTTTAACAAAACATACGCTTTTGGCATATTATTCACTATCATTTTGATGTGTGTTTTAGGGTAATTAAAGATTTTTACATCACAAATCTGTTTTAATGTCAAACATAAACTTTACTGACTTTTATGGGGCAAACATTTTTTATAATCTCTTAACATTTGGTCATGTCCAAAGGCAAGTGGACTAGGCAATGCATCAAGATTAAATAATGCAATTTCTTGAACTTCACTTTCCTGTTTTACAACCTGACCGCCAGTGACCTTTACCGCAAAACATGTAGGATAATAATCATACTCCACTCCTTCTCTGTAGCCATACTCGTGATACTCACCAATTTTGCAAACAATTTCCACATCTAACCCTGTTTCCTCTCTAACTTCCCTAACACACGTCTTATCAACAGTTTCATTAGGTTCTAACCTGCCACCCGGTAGTGCCCAGTGACCCTTAAACGGCAAAGTATCCCGCTTAATAAGCAAAATTTTATCATCTGGATAACAAACAATCGCCGTTGCAGTTACACCACAAAGCTTTTTCAATTTACAAACCTCTTAAATTTTAATTATAACTAACTAGAACATAAACAATTCATCCAGATATAGTAAAATTGAACCCGGCATAAAGAATGTCCTTTTAGCCCACATTTTTTTAAGCAGCACAGACTAGACATTAGACTTTTTTGGAGGTTAACTTTAGTGGAGTGTGAGTGGTGATTGTTGTAGTGTGTTTATCGTGGTGGAATGCGTTTTTTTAACGTTATTGTATGTTCATGTTTGCAAATTAGTAAGTGACTAATGATTTAGGCGTCTTTTTCAGTTATAACAAGTAAAAACTAAAGCTCAGATAATTTTCAAAGAAGTATTTTTTCCTGATTCACAACGTCAAAATATCTGGTGATATCAAACAATTATGCAAGATCTCGCGATGTTACTCTCATGAAAGTCTGCTCAACGGTCGATTCGACCAAGTAACGATGGACTAATCAACAAGCAAACCAAAGGCAGGATCTTTCATAAAGTCTGGTTGATTACTTTAAGTTCGTTGGAATATAACACTAATATAAGCGAATTGGCTTTTTTAGTAACAAGTTCTTGGAAGAGCTGAAACGTATGAAAACTATCTATAAAGGTAAGACAAAAAACGTTTTAATAGATGAAACAACTGGCGATTGCTTTCTACTTTTTAAAGATGAAGCTACCGGCGAAAATGGTGTTTTTGATCCTGGATCTAACACAGTTGGCGGTAGCGTTTCTGGCAAAGGAAAAACCGGTCTTGCCATATCAAAATATTTTTTCGAAAAAATGCACGCAAACAACATACCAACCCACTATTTAAGCGCAGACCTTGAACATGGCCTAATGAAAGTACGCAAAGTAACTGTGCCAAAACTCGAATTTGTACTACGCTACTTTACTGCAGGCAGTATGTGCCGAAGATTTACCCTCAAAAAAGGCATACCCTTTGACCCACCATATCTTGAAGTCACCTTAAAAGATGACACCCAAGGCGATCCCCTTATTAGTGAACGTCTCTGCATTATGAAAGGCCTATTAAAAGAAGGTGAATACACCAAACTTTTAAACCTCCTACAAAAAATAGGCGTAGTCCTTCAAAGAGAGCTACAAACATTTGGTTTGACGCTTATAGACTTTAAAGTGGAATTTGGATTTGATGAAAACCGTAACATATACATTGCTGACGAAATTACCCCTGACATTTGGCGCGTACAAGATAAAACCGGTAATATTCCCAACCAAATTGAATGTGCAAAAACAATTCTGGGACGTATCACTCAACTATGAAACTGTATATAAAACAAAAAGTATTCTCTTGGCGCGACCGATTCAGCATCAAAGACGAATCAGGCAACAACTGTTTTTATGCTCAAGGTGAAATTCTATCATGGCGACGCAAATTACATCTGTACAACACCTCTGGTCACAAGGTTGCCTACATATATCAAAAACTCTTCACATTTCTACCCCGTTACTATATCGAAATAAACGGGCAAACATATGTAATTGTAAAAGAATTCACTTTTTTCAAACAAAAATACCGCATCGAAGGCCTACCATGGACAATGCAGGGCAACTTTATAGCACACGAATATGCCCTATACAACAACAATACCATACATAACGACAACACAAAAATAATGAGTCTCTCCAAACACTGGTTCACTTGGGGCGACTCATACGAACTAGACATCCCAAACCCACAAAACACCCTATTATGCCTCTGTATAGCTCTATGCGTAGACTGTATTCAAGCAGATGCCACTGCTGCACAGAGTTCAAGATAAAAACGTTAAAAACTAATTTATTCACTAACATATAGCTTCACTTTTTTTAACTCATTTAAATATATACATTCAACATCAATGATCTGCTCTTAACTATCTTTAAAAAAAAATAAGTTAAAGCTTGACTATTTGAGCGTGAAGAATGCCGTCAATATTTAAAACAGCATCAACATGAACATAACCTTTTTGTAGGGCACGCTCAACGCAACACTTACCTGCCAAATTAACAATTGTAGCATTCTCTACCATACACATGGCCTCATCAACACCCACTTTTCCGCCATTATAAAATTCATCTTTAACTGTAAAAGTAATTTTACCATCACGCAAAGTTTTGCCCAGAAGTTCAACATCACAAATAGCTAAAACAACATTTTTCCCTATTTTATGTAATTTGACGTAAACTTCCACGTATTTTACGTCCTAAATCTGTTTAATTGCAGATTTTGCGCCACATGCATTACAGACTAGTGTGAAAAGCCTTTTTTCTTTTACAAGTTGGGTATCTGGGCGTTTACATACGGGGCATATTACAAAGGAGTCCATATATCTTTGTAGTAAACGATCAAAACTGTCACGTTGAAACTTGCCTTGGAAAATGGCGCGAGCATCATGGAATGTTGCTGCAGTTGCCATTTCTCGTGTTAGGAATTTGAGAAGGTGCTGCGGGTCACGGTCTAAAATGTTTGATATTTCCCCAAAATTTGAAATAATTGTGCGCATGCCAACGGTTGTTATGAATAATCGTGGCAGTTCGAGTCTTTCTTTTTTTATAGAGACCTCTGGCATTTGTTCGCCAGCTCTTTTTAGCAAGTCATCATAGCAAAAGTCCATACTAAATCGCATCGATTGTTAACGCTTGCCCATATTTAAAACTTATAATACTGAAAAGCATTAATAGCATGATAAAAATCTACAATGAGTAGGTTAAAATAATATAAGCCTGTAGTTTACAGAACTAAGTTTAAACTGCGCAGAGGATTAATGTGTCAGCCCAAGATAAATCCAACCAAATCAACGAATTGCGTTCACAGATCGCGGTTTTAAAAGATCAAGTGAACAAAGCAGACATAGAAACAAAAAAACTTGTTGAAAGACGAGATCAATTAAATGCCCAAGCTGCTAAGATAGACCTTGAAATCCGCGGTATTAAAAAACAGCGGGATGAAGTTAACAAAAAGGTTCATAATCTTAAGCAGGAACGGGATAATGTAAGAGTTAAAATTAAGCCGCTTATGGACGAAATTCAAGCGATTAATGATAAGAAGGAAGAACTTCGAAAGAAAGTTCCACATATTCGGCAGAAAGACATTCAGAAAGAAATTGATAAGATAGATTGGAAAATCCAGACAGAAACGTTGGATTTACAGGAAGAAAAAAGGCTTATTGGTGAAATAAAGCTTCTTGAAACTCAGCTTATTGGTTATAAAAAAATTGAGAAAGAAAATAAAAAAATTGCTGAACACATACATGAACGAAAGACGTTGTATGCTGAGGCAGATTCTTTACATAAAGAGTTATCTATTTTGGCTGAGAAGAGTCAATCACTCCATGAAAGTATGATTACCAAAGTTGCTGAAGTAAAGGAAATAAAAGAAGAAGCAGATGCAGCTCATAAAAACTTTATTGAGCAGAAAGAAAAAATTAAGACACTACGTGTTGAGATAGCTGTTCATACAGGTCAGTTACTAGGTTTACGTAATTCTTTACGAGAGCAGACTAGAGAATTGCGTGAAAAAGTGATGGCATCTCGTTTAGCAGAGATGGCTATACGTCAAAAAATGCAAGAGGAATCTGAAGTTGAGCGAAATAAAAAAATGGTGACTGAGCAGGAGTTAAAGTCAAAATTGGGTGCTAAGGCGAAAGAAAAATTTGATAAAGGTGAACAGCTTAGTTGGGACGAATTCCGACTAATTGCTGATGATGAGTCTGAGGACGTAAATACACAAAAATAAATTAAGCTGTAGCGCGTTTAGGTATAGATGCCATGGCTGATAAAGATTTAGAGCAGCAGACGCGGAAAGTTAGTCTGATTTTGTGTGTTGACCGAGACGGCGATATAGAGGTTAAAGCGGGTGTTAAGACGCCGGTTCTTGGTCGTGAAGCTAACTTATCAGCCGCTATTGCATTAGCATTAAAGGATCCTGAAGAGCCGGATGCTAACGCAATGTTTGAAGCTGTTCGACTCTATGATGAAATGGTCAGCAAAAAAAAGATTGAAGAAGATTTTGAAATAGCTACTATTTCAGGTACAGCAACAGGTGGCGTTATATCTGATCGAAAACTTACATCAGAGTTAGATAACATTTTAAAAATGTATACCGTTTCAGACATTATTTTTGTTTCTGATGGTTACACTGATGAAGCAGTTTTTCCTATAATTCAATCTCGTAATGTCTGTATATCTGCGGTAAGGCGTATAGTAATTAAACACAACGAATCTATCGAAGAAACTGCAGCAGTATTTACTAAATACCTAAAACTAATAATAGATACACCCAAATATTCTCGTGTAGCTTTAGGCTTACCAGGTATTTTAGTAACAATTCTTGCCTTTTTTTGGGCACTAGACCTAATTTATCCTGATGAAGTAAGCCTGTATTATTACGGTATAGCAATGGCTATTGTTGTCGGGGGTTTTCTTGTACTCAAAGGCTTTGGTGTTGACACATCCATCAAAAAAAGTTATTCGCGGATTCAAAACTATTCACCCCCACCACCACAGGTAATAATGTCTAGTTTCATCACAATAGCAGGAATATTATGCATTATACTAAGCATCTACTTAGGAATTCAATATACCGTCTATAATTTGTCTCCTCCTCAAGAAACCATTGTAAGTGAAATGAGCCAACTTCCTATAATAGTCGCTTTGTTTATCAAAGGGGCTGCAGATTTGTTAGTTATTGGAGCAGTACTGGTAGCAACTGGTCGAAGTGCAACCTTTTACTTTGAAAAAGACAGCCGACTTCTTAGAAACCTTGTCGTAATTACCGAAGTTGCTTGGATTAGAATGATCCTAAACTCCACCGCTAATTTGTTGCAACAGCAAGAAATAATACTCGGTTTCCAAAGCGATGTCTTTAGAACGTTTATTTGGTCAATTATTATAGGTGTACTTATGGGTATTGCATCAATATTAGTAATCACTGTCATAGGAAAATCAAAAGCAGCTACCGGCTTCTTTAAAGAATCAGACAAAGAAAAACCTGAAACAGACGAACAAATAGTAGCTAATCCTTAAAAATGATTTTTTTAACAAGCATACTGTTTAAAAAGTTAGCTGTATTTACTACAGGTTTAATTTGAGGCCTAACAATGCTTAAGAAAATATTCTCATTGATTGGTGTTTACAAAATTTATGAGCGATGGTTATGGTATCAAATCAAGAATGGACAAAAACCAGAGCACATCGCCATAATTCTAGATGGCAATAGACGGTGGGCTAATGATAAGGCGCCTCAGAGCCCTTGGCTTACTGATAAATGGGGTCATAAGCAGGGTGCGGATACTGTTGAACAGCTTTTAGATTGGTGTAATATGCTTGAGGTTAAGTATATTACGCTTTATACTTTTTCTACAGAGAATTTTTCGCGACAATCTGATGAGATTCTAAAGATTATGCAGATAGCTGAGGAGCGTTTTAAAAAGCTGTTATTAAATAAACGAGTTCATGAGAATAAGGTTCATGTGAAGGTTATTGGTAGAACAAACTTGTTACCATCAGGTCTTCAAAAAGTTATAGAAGCAGTTGAGAAGGCTACGCAACATTATGATAATTATTTTTGGAATTTTGCGTTTGCTTATGGTGGCAGGGCAGAAATTGTTGATGCATCTAAGAAAATTGCTGTAGAGGTTAAGGAGGGTCGACTTCAAATTGACTCTATTAATGAGGATACATTTGAAAAATATCTCTATACGTCACATATGAATAAACAGGATCCAGATATAATTATTCGCACGTCAGGTGAGGAGCGGTTAAGTGGTTTTTTGCTTTGGCAGGCAGCTTATAGTGAGCTTTTATTTTTAGATGTTTATTGGCCTGATTTTCGTCTTATTGATTTGTTAAGAGCTATAAGGACTTATCAGCATCGTAGACGTAGATTTGGAAAATAATGTAAAAAGAAAGGGTGTTATACCCGTTTTTTGGAGCTTACTATGGATATGACGTCGCGGTCTTTTAGTATGGTATCCTCACCTATGCGTCGTTTGTTTTTTGCGTCAATAGCGAAGATAAAGTTTTCACCAAGTTCTGTGTGGATAATGTAAGCGAATTGGTGTGCTGTTGTACCTTTAG
>JAITMO010000027.1 GCA_031277345.1 Candidatus Bathycorpusculum soli | reverse complement strand
TAAAACAAACTTGCCGTTAACATTCCTATTCATATATGAGGCCACCTATTAGTGGTTTATCTATAAATTTGATACATTAACTGCCACTTATAGATTACTACAAAAGACCAAACGAGAACAAAGCGTATTCGGCGCAAATTAAATAGTAATTACCAATTACGTAATCATAATCATCATCCCATTCATCATAAACTAAACCCTCGCCTTCATCAGACCCAGTTACACCCACAAAATCCACAACAAAACCATAAATAGAACAACAAACAACCTCACACTTTAACTTAAATGCTCTTTCACAACTAAAAGACGTAAACACTTTCTAAAGCCTAGCTAAAGTACACCTAGAATACAAACCATAATACCTAATCAACTTGAGATTCTTATCAGAAATAAGCATACCAAACGATCAATAAACTCAAACATGCAACGTCACAAACTGCTTAACCCGATGCTTATCCATATACCAAAAAGTCACCCTAATAGTCTCAACATTAAACCCAGAAATACGAGATTCAGCAATAGCCGGCTGCCGAAGATAACGCCCCATATAACCAGCAACCTGCATAGGCTTAGATCAAGCCGTTTAGCATAAACATAACCATCCCTGTGCACCCGAAACAAACGGTCAATCAAACACTTATTATCCAAGGATAAATGCGACTCTTACAAGCTAAAGGAACAGTTTTATGAGTGTCACATTTGGGGCATTTGTAGGTTAAAAAGCCGTATCTTGGGATCTTTGCAGTGTAGCATTTTTTCTACTTCATCGATCTTGTATTGTGAGAGGTTTGGATTCATGACTTTGATTTGTTCCCAGTTTTGTGTAAGCAGCAATGATGTTTTTGATGGTAATTTTGAAGGTCGTTGCCCTTCAAAAAGAAGAGCAACTCAAACATATAAAGTCGTTAACAACAAGAGAAACAAACAAGAACAGCCATTAAATTAAAGTTTGGTTTTTAAATGTGGGCAACCTAATTAAGTGTATACTTACTATAGTTGCAATAATCACCAGACATAACTCTATAATCCAAAAGTGCTTAACCTTGTTTATCATAAAAAATATTGAGAGAAAAATTGTAATCCACAGCATAGATATAGCAAGTATTTTAGTTTTCAACGGAATACCTCGACCTGCTTGATAATTTTTTATATAATCACCAAACCATCGATTATTCAAAAGCCAGTTATACATACGTCCAGAGCTACGTATATAACAAGCTGCGGTAAGCAAAAGAAGTGGTGTCGTAGGAAGTAACGGCAGAAAAATTCCAATAATACCAAAAAACAAAGAAATCGAACCAACAACAAACAACAATATTTGGACAGCTTTATTTTTACTAACTTTTGTTTGGGTAGATGAAGATTTAACTGTCACTTTAACTCAATTAACCTTTCTACATAGCACCATAAAAATGATTGTGCTAAAATAATAATCAATTGATAAAAAGAAAAAACAACCAGCATAACCTGCTAAACGCCATCTAAATATCAATATCATTGACTAAATTCCAGATCCCTTAAAGAAATGCGGTAACGTTTTTACACAAACTTTAAAATAATTTGTTTACCTGCATAATACTGTTTTGTGTTGGCAAAAAAATTTAAAACTCTAAGTAACACCGTTTAAAACAAGCCCATCCATACAAACTAACATCAAACTATAGACTGGTAAAAGAGGATTGATATGAAATTAAATCGAAGCAACAGTTTAAAAATAGTCTGGCTAACCTTATTTATAGCGATTATTTGTAGTTTTATTGTCTGGCTAATTGTAAAACCTGATCCATCAGAAGGTTGGGGTTGGATGTGGTTTGGAGTATTAGTCGGATTGGCATGCGTTGTTATAATTTTTTTTAAAATAATTGATGTGGATAACTAAAAATCAAAATCAAAAATGCCCTATTTTCAGAAAAAGTTTACACACACTACCTCTACGCCATCGAATAGTTAATATCACTAAATGATATCTTGAAAACGATAGTCTCTATGTAGTATAAGCAGGGGTAGTCGAGCATGGCCAAAGGCGTAGGCTTCAGGAGCCTATCCTGCAGAGGTTCGTGGGTTCGAATCCCACCCCCTGCACCAAGCAGATGTGTCTGGTTCTATTCCTCAAAACTCAGCTCAAAAACCCAAAAAAGTGTTTCTGCCTTTTAAATTCCCAGAACATACAAGGGACATGTCAACAAATAAACCAATACACGACTACGCCCAGCGCATAAAACGAAACCGCCACAACATACAACAACTCCCAAATGGCCAACTAGGACTACAATTCCTAGACCACCTAAGCGCACTAGGACTCTCATTAGGTAGAATATCCAAATGCAGCGCACACATACCCATACTATTCCGTATAATAAACGGCGCAGACATTAAAACAATGACAAAAACCGACATAGAACACATAGTAGCCCAAATAAACAGCAGACCAAACAAAGAATCAACCAAAGCAGACAACAAACTCTTACTACGAAAAATAGTCCAATATGCCAAACAAGGAACATGCGCCAAAGGCACACCCATACCCCAGAAGTAAGCTGGATAAGTCTAGCTGTAAAAGAGAAAAACCCAAGAGTAACCCCCGAAAACCTGCTCACTCAAGAAGAAATAGTAGCTATTCTTAAAGCCACTACTAACAAGCGTGACCGAGCCATAATTTATGTGCTCTTTGAAGCGGCGTTGCGACCAAGTGAGCTCTTAACCATGCGTACCAGCAGTGTGATATTCAAAGATGAATACTGCCTCATAACAGCTAATGGTAAAACGGGCATAAAACGCATACCCCTTGTTACTTCAAGTAAGCCTTTACTTCAATGGCTAGAAGAACACCCAAACAAAACCGACCCACAAGCACCCCTATGGTGCGCCCTAGACCACAACCACCAAGGAGAACGCCTAAGCTACACCCACTTCAACCTAATAATAAAGCGATTAGCCAAAACAGCAGGACTAAAACGAAGCATATGGCCATACCTATACCGCCACAGTTCCCTAACCGCAATGGCCAAAGTATTCACAGAATCCCGACTAGAACAATTCGCAGGCTGGACATACGGAAGCAAAATGACCAGACGATACGTACACTTCTCAGCCAGAGACTTAGAAGATGCAATGCTAGAACTACATGGGTTAAAGACCTCTTCAAAAGCTGAAAGCTTGGCTAAACTAGTTGAATGTCCAAGATGTAGCAGTAAAAATCCGTTTGGGGATATGCGGTGTGGTGTATGTGGGTTGATTTTGGATAAAAAAGAGGCTTTAAGGTTTGAGGAAACGGAGCTACAAAGAGAGATTACGTTTGAGAAGAGAAATGTAGAGTTGCAAAGTCGTCTTGAAAGGTTGGAAGGCTTTATTTCTTCTCTGATTTCCTCTCAGAACAAAATGTAACGGGCGAGCTGGCGAGTTTTTTCAACTCGGCTACTTCCTTTAAAATTTCCTCTAACACTTTTTTATCGATACTGATTTGTTCATCCATATGTTTCACTGCAAAGTATGATTGCTGAATTTTAAAAGCCGTGACATGATTTGGGCAATACGTGCTAATTTGGTACACGTATTGGTCAAACTATGTCACTGCCATTTTTTCACATCTCACAGCGGAGTTTAAACGTGTGTGACTGAAGTGATTTTTACGTTAGAAAAACGTTTTTGGAGTGTATAGCCACGGTTTGGGGCAAGATGGTACATTTTTTGTGTCGTCTTGGCTTTAACTGTGGCTACCGTTTGTTTGTGTTTGCGGTGTGGTTTTGGTAGCCATGGTTTTTGGGTAAACAAGACAGCGACTGTCTTGTTTGGGGTTTAACCATGGCTACCGTTTGTTTGCATCTATCGGTGTTTTGGTGGCCATGGTTATTGTAAGACAACACAGTGACTGTGTTGTCTTAGTGCAACCATGGATACCGTTATGTGTAGTGTTTGCTGGAGGTTTTTGCTGATATAGTTTGGGGCAAAACATAGCTGTTAGAGCTACGTTTTGGGTAAAACTAATCATTTTTCAAAGGGGCTATGGTGTTGTTGGGTGTACATGATGTGGGGGCAAGACGGCACATTTTTTGTGTCATCTTGGGTATATCGTGTACACCTTTTGATGGTAGATATTGTGTGTTTGCTTACATTTAGGCGTTTTTTGTGATAGCCCTATTTTAGGCAAAACGAGGAAGTTAGTTCCCCGTATTGGCAAAACTGGAGCATAGATTTTATTTTAGTTGTTTTGTAATTGTTTTTGTGCGACATGGTTTAGGGCAAGATGATACATCTTTTGTGCCGTCTTGGTCTAAACCATGTCGGCGATTCTCATATTCCTTTTTAGAGTGTTCTTTGTGTTGTAGGCTGTGATTGTGATTGTGGTTGTTTGTGTCTTTGTTATTGACGGAATTATTACTTGCAACGAGGGAAAAAGGGAGTTTGAAATGATTTGTGTTATGTGGGAAACATGGGAAACTTACAAAACAGTTTTGTTTTACGATAAAATGTCATAAATTTTGTTCATATAAAGATAAAATTTTGTTTATGATGCATATAAACAGAAAAATTGCACTGTACATTCGATAAGTCTGCTTATTTGCCCCCATTATAGTATACAGATATTTTTATTCTGTTTCCCACTTTTCGTTTCCCACTATCGTTATAAGCACATTTGTTTAGCGAGTGATGTTTACTACAAAGCAGAATAGTTCACAACAAACTGCATGTGCATAACTTTTCCAAAAATATGTTCTACACCATCAATCCATCTCAAAAGCACAGAACATTTTTGCAAACTTTAGACTACAGGTTGTAGTGACGATACAGTAGTACAAAAAAACTTTTTGATTTCAGACAGCGTAAAAACTAAAAATAACAAAAAAATGGCAACATGTTGAGGTAATATTAAGGAGCGAATGAGTGAACGTTTTGAGAGAAGCTGTTGGCTATGGCTTGGGTGTCTTGGTTGCCTGCTATAATGTATTCTCCATTTTTCAACTCTATTATTAGGTTGGTAGAATTAGTTGATGCAACATACGCTGTAGCACCATTTCCCAAAGTGTATCTGCCTATATTTGTGTCACCAAAATTGGTTCCAGAAGTTTTAGATAACGTAAAGTCACCTGAACCTACCTGACCAACAAAAGCCGTAGCTATTTCCTCAGAAGTAACATTCTTATTACTGTTCACACCAGCCATTCCAGTTTCTACACTTATGTATCCATCACCAACAGTCACAACCGCCGGCGATGACATAAAACCTGATACACCATAGAAAAAACAACCACCTAATATTAGACCTATCCCTAAAATAGCTAAAGCATATTTACCTAAACTACCTCTCCGTTCCCCATCAACCGACGAACTGTCTTTTAACCGGCTGTACATCAACAAATTTATCACTAATAGAACAGCACCAATCACTATCAGACCTACTATAAGATTATCTATAATAGCAGGCGGTGATGATTGTACAGTAAATTGTTCGATTGCCATTTTTATGCCCCAAAGACTGTATTGAAAGTCCTGTAGTAATATATATCCATCTTGTATGGGAACGAACCATTTTATGCATTACTTTAGTCTGATAAATTTATTAAAAAAATTGAACGGTTCAATAAATGGGCGTTATACAACTTTAAACTGATCAACTAAACGTATAAACTATGTAGTGTTAAGCGTTTCGTGTCTCACTGTGATTTATATATATCAAAGAATATCACTTAACAGGTAAGCACTAACTTGTATAGGTAAAGTAAGTCTGGCGCTACCTAAAGGGTGGCTAAAGAAAATGCAGAACATGAACATACTCTATTTTCTGAGCCCTATCATAATGATAGCGTTCAGTGTCGGCTTAATCGCTTATTGGCGCATCAAAAAAAGATTTACCGTCTGGACACTACTCTTATCTCTGGGCGCATTTGCAGGAGCAATCGCTCTCAAATATGTAGTTCAATATTTCACAGCCAACCCCTTCTATGAGGCAGTTGGAGGAAACCTAGTTGCTATGGGCCTCTACGTTGGTCTGCAAACAGCAATTTTTGAAGTGGGCGGTGCATATCTTGCGGCCAAAATTGCCTTCTCGCGAGGTAAAATAAGAGCAGATGATGCTGAAGGCTACGGATTAGGTCTTGCTTTCTGGGAAAACGGCGTTCTTATTGGCGGATCTTTGTTACTTAGCTATGTCATTTATTATGTGACTTTAGCAGGGGGCGGGGTTGCCGCGCAACAACTCTTTGATTCCCTATCTACAACCGCACCGGGCCTCTTTGGGTCATCTTCTAGTGCCTTACCCATGATTGGTGTGGTCCTGTTGGAAAGAGTCACGTCGCTTCTGTTTCATTTTTCGTGGGGACTTCTTTGCGTGTTTGCAGTGGTTTTTAAAAAGAAGCGTTTTCTATGGATAGCTCTACCTATGGGGTTCATTGATTTTCTAGCGTTGTATGCAGGAACTATGGATTTATTAATCTTTGAGTTGCTTATATTTGGATTAAGTCTGCTATGTCTTTTGGTGGCTTTGGGAGTTACAAAAGCGGAAAGGAAAAATGCCGTAGCAGTTTCTTTACCTACTGCAAGTGAAGAAGGTGATAAACGGTTGAAATCTCTTGTTAAAACAAACTTTAAGCGATCCCTTAGCTTTGGCAGTATCTACCTTATTATTGCCATTGCAATGTCATTTTTATTTGGTGCCGTTATTGGTGGAACATCTTCTGCTACTGATGATGTGCCTATGTTTGCCTCACAACTGTTTCCAATGATACTTCCCGTATGCGCTGTTTTAGGAAGTTTTGGCGGGTTAATGGTTTTTGTCAGTGACCGAACTAAGGGCGTTTACGAATATTTGATTGCTTATGGCGTTAGCACCTATGAGATTTTATGGTCAACTCTAATTGTTACCCTTGGTTTAGTCACGGTAGTTCTAGGGGTTTCACTTACCGGAAACATAGCCATAACACTTCTAATGGGAGGATCAATACAGCCCGCTCTGATTGAGCTGTTATTGATCTATACCATACCGATTAGTTATGCTTCTGTAGCATTCATGACTATGGCTGGGATAATCTGGTCTTCCCTTACATCCCGAATCCCAGGCGTTAACAGTCCCATTGGTATATGTACCCTAATAGGCGTGGGGCCTACTTTGGTGGTTTTTATTCTTAGTACCTTCTTTTCGGGTTTAAGCAATTTCCTGTTGCTTATTGGCGGAGTGACTTTAACCTTGGTGGCGTTGGTTGTTGTTATGATGGTAGTGGCAAATAAGAAAATGAATAGGGAGAGGTTGTTGGCAGATGTTTGAAAATAAAAACACAGTGTATAATGTTGAGAATCAATTGTCTTCATTTGGGTCGTCACCGGCGGTGTTGTTTGATTCGGTTAGTTCAGGTTATTCTGGGCGGAAGGTGTTGGAGGATATTTCTTTTCGGATAGATGAGCCTGCTATTTATGTTGTTTTGGGGCCTAATGGGGCTGGAAAAACGACGCTATTTAGAACCCTTGCGGGTATATTGAAACCTTATTCAGGCAGAATAGAAGTAGGTGGATACCCTAGTGAGTCCCCAGAGGCTAGAAGGCAACTTGATTATCTTACGCATATAGATGGTATTCCGGAGGGTATGAGTGTACGGGACGCTTTAAGGTTTTACGCAGGCATATTAGGCGCAGGGGAAGCGGATGTGGATAGGGTTATTGATTTGCTTAAGCTTGGGGAGTTGAGTGCTAAGCGTTTTGGTCAGCTTAGTCAGGGTCAGAAGAAGCGGGTGTCGGTTGCCAGAATTTTTCTCAAAGAGAAAAAGGTTTACTTGTTAGATGAGCCTACGAGCAATCTTGATCCGAAAATGGCCAGTGAAATTCGCGAATTAGTGCTTGGGCTAAGTAAAAATAAGGTTGTTTTGTATTCTTCACATAATCTTTTTGAGGCTAGAGAAATTGGCTCCAAAGTGATTGTGATAAAGAATGGAAAACTGGCTCTGTTTGGTAACATATCGGAAATTAAAACTGAAAAATACACTATTGGCATTCGCACTTTAGGCGTGGAAGAGGTGCCCTTTTCCCTTGGAAAAGAAGGTGATTATTACCTGTTTGAGTTGCAGGGGCCTGAAGAAGTCCCAGCTTTAACTGTCAAATTGCTGAAAAAAGGTGTACAAATCCGAGAAGTTAAAGAAATGCAGAACCCTCTAGAAGAGTTATTCAAATAATGACTCTCATCTACGTTTTGTATTTGGGGTTTGTTAGGCTTTTTTGATTAGTTTTTCTACTTTGTTGTAGTCGCGTCGTGAACGTTTGACACCGCACTTAGGACATTTTACAATTCCCATGTATGGAAAGGTCAAACCAAGCCCAGTTATCTTTTGCTCCATCACAGGAGCATGGAATACACAATCACAGTCAGGACACTTGAGCTGTTTACCGCGATTCAGTAATACGCCTACAGCAATAATCACTACAATAATTAAAGACACTCCAATAGCGATAACTAAGGATAGATCCACTTAATCCTCTCCTATTAAACACTGATATGACTAATTACCAAGCTATTTATGTTGTACTACAATTCCCAGTAATTTCACACTACAATCCTGTTCGTTTAACTTATTGTTAGTTTAACGGTGATATTTGGACAATAACTGTTGAATAAATGTGAACAATAACGCCGCTTATTGTAACTGTTGTGATATTATTTTGACATCTACATGGGTCGATGTATCGAAAATAAAGAGAGCTTGTCAGGTTGTTATGGATGTTGACAGTTGACGATTTTGGTTTTTAAGACTGGCAGCCCATAGAGCCAGATGGTCTTCTTATTTGTTTAGTGTTTGACTATGAACCTCAAAAAGTAAAGTTATGCTTAGTTTTTTTTATTTTTTTGATTTTGATTTTGTTTTTTTCAGCGATGTATTTTATTTCGTTGGTAAATGGGCCGAGGCTGTGTTCTGCTTTGGATTTTCTTACGCACAGATAACTTTTGTTTTTTACGTTTTTAAGTCTGAAATACCAGCCTTCACTTGCAAATTTTAGTATTAAACGCTCTTTCTCCACACCCTCAAAATGTAACTCCATAGGTTTGTCTTCAGATGAGGAGTTATTTTTCATAGCTACTTTAGATAGCGTTTGGCTGGATATTTCAGGAGTTATTTCAATTGGTTTAGATGTGGGTGACTGGGTTGTTTTTGTTGTTTGGTTGTTTTGGTCGCTTAGTATGTTGTTGATTTCGATGGTGGCTTGTTCGGGGTGGTCTGGTTTGAATTGTGCGGTGTTTTGTACGCAGGTGGCTTGCCATTCGGCGAGTTTTTCTTTTAGTTTTTCTCGAGCGGTTTGGGTTGGTACTATAAAGACCGTGGGAAAGCCCATGTTTTTGTTTCGAGTATAGTTGTCTTTTAGTCGGTCGTAGTGTTTTGATGGGTAGGTTTCTATTTCTACTGCAAAGCTCTGAGGATAGTTCCAATTGGTCTGGTTGATGTAGCCTTTTCTTTCTACCTCTTCGTTTGAGGCGGCGGGTTGGGTGGGAGTGACGTAGAGGTCAGCTAAACTTTCGTCAGTTTCGCCTGTGTCTACTCGTGTTATCCACCCATTTAACCAATATAGTTTGCATTGGGCCATGATGGTTTGGATGTGTTTTACCCCACCTGACTTTTCACCATAAAAACTCGGATCTAACAACGCTTTGGTTTTTTTGTCGCTTAAATCTAAACACCAAAGTCGTGAGCGCATCTCTTTGATTTTTACTTCTACTTGGCCATTTGGCTGAGTTTCTTGGTATTCTTGCTGTTGTCGGGTTGTTTCTTTGCAAGTTAGCCATGGGTCTCTTTTTGTGGTGTCTATTGTGAGGTTTTTTAGGGCTGTTATTAGGGTTGTTTCTGTTAGAGTGTATGGTTTTTGTGTTGTTGGGTTGTAGATGAGTTGTTCTTTTAGGGTTTCTTCGGTAATGGTTCCGCCGTGTTGCCTTATAGTGAGAAGTATAACCCATTCAGCTGGGGTTACTGGCCAGTCTAAAAACTCTTCCTGCACCGACCTATCCTTTACCTGACCCATTAAAGCATCAACATCAACTTTGCGGCCATATTTTTCAAGACTATACCTGATTACCTCTTCAGGATTGTTAGAACCTGTTTTGTGGTCTATGGTTTCTAGAGCTTGGTATTCGCGGTTTCCACAGAAGGGGGTCGAGACAAAAAACAGGTATCTGGGCAGGTTCATAAGGGTTTGGTAGCCGTATTGTTTGGGATAGAATTTCTCAAGGGTTCGAGCGGTGTCTTTTCCAACTCGGAATGAGATTATGGTTTCACAGGTCTGCGTGATGGCATCTTGAATGTCTTTGCGGTACTGTCCAATGTATTGACTTGCCAGTGTCATGTAGACTTTGAATTTTCGCAGGGATTGGAGGGTTTCAGAGATGCTTTTGGTAGCATAACGATAAGCTTCATCTACATACACATAGAAGGGTTCACGTTTTTCTTCATAAATATCTTCACGGGACATACCAGCATTGTACACAGATGAGAGTATGAGGCTGCCTAAAAAGTTGGCCATATCTGTTGTTATTTTTCCTTCGGGTAGGTCTACGATGATTATTTTTTTCTCATCCATGGCTTCTCGGAGGTTTATGCTGCTTTTTGAGGACATAAAAATCGGCGCCAAAATCCGCTCTTGCACAAGACGATATATTTTAGTTAGAACAGCTATGGAGGCATCACTTGGCATTTTGTCGTACTGTTTTTCCCAAAACAACCGTACACTTTGATCACTACATCCTGCTGTGAGCATGTTGCGAAAGGCTTTATCTGATAGTACTTTGTAGAGGTCGGGGAGTTTGGGGTTTTCTTTCTCCATAAGCAAATACAACGCATTTAGCAAAATCATGTCAAGGCGTGGTCCCCACCATTTATCATAGAACTTTTCAAGAGTATCCATAAACATGCGGGCTACTACGTCACGTTGATGTGGGTTTTGGTGTTCTAAAAAGTTAATTTGAACCACCATATTACCGAATTTGTCTTGGAATGCTGACCAAGGATTAATGTAAACAACTCTGTGCCATTGCTCAGGTGGAATATGTGATAGGACGAGTTGTGTTAGGTCACTGTGTGAATCTATGACCATAAACCCCTCATTATGGTCAATATGCTGTTTTATCATGGATAGAAGAAAGCGGGTTTTACCGCATCCAGGAAAACCCATAACTAATGTGTGAATTCTGTCGTTGGAATATATGCCTCTTTTTTGTTTTTTACCAATACAGGGATCTATTTCTGCATCTATACCTAGCACGTGAAGTTTATTGTTTGACGATGGTGAATTTGGATTTTTATTACTCATGTCATTAACCTCGATGTTCTGTAAAAGTGTAAGTTCTGTAAATTTAAAAAGCCGAAAAATAGTTTTGAGGAAGCTTTTACTTTCTATGTTCTTGCCGGTTTATTCCAATTAACACCATTTTCTACAAAAATTTTATCCAAGGAAGGTTTAACGATTATCCCGTTCCATACTTGCTAAAGCGGTATTAGTGCAACCATTAGTTGCAGTTTTAACTTTCACGAATATATACCCAGTTCGCGAAATCGCAACTATTTTTTTTATTCTTTGATATAACAGTATGATTGTGGGGCTTTGAAGTTGGGGATAATTTTTTCTGGATTAATTGGGTTGAACATTTTAACATTCTCAATTTTTATTGCAAATCCATTTTTAACCCCATTAAAATACTCGAAGAATTCCATTTCCGTTATCCCTGAATGTTCTTTGCAGTTTTTCCAGAGGAACTCAGGGTTGTCCTCTATGATATTGCCTACTGTAAATTTACCCACGATTTTTTTCACTGGTGATGAAGAGTACATATAAATCCAGTCGGTATTGGCCTTAAAAATTTTCTTTCTAAATTCGTACTTCTTAACGCCTTCGCTTATTTTTTGGCAATATTTAGGTTTAATTGACAGTATAACGTTCATCCAATTTACTCTCTTTTCTTAATTTAAGGTAATTTTGTTGCTCAATTTTGGTTATTGTTTGAGGAGCCCCTTTGAGTATTCCCCCTTCGGTGAGTTTATTAAGGTTTAACGGTTGAGGAAGATAAAAATGCCATCGGAATAAAAGAACTAGTACAGGTTTCTTAGCAAGGTCCACGATTTCGTCATAGCTATAGACTGTTCTATTTCTTACTTTTTCAACGATTTTTTTCGGGTCTTTTATTCGTGTTACTTCTTCTAAAACACCTAAAGTAGTTACTGCCTTCAAGTCATGTGAGCGATAAAATAGAAGTAAATCCCCTTTGGACATGTTGCCTATTTTCGAGTGACTGAGATAGACTTTACTAATAGTGTTCCCTTCAACAATAAATTCGCCTCTAAACTCGCTTAAAATGCTTTGTCGCCTCTTATAATCCGTGAATAAACGGTCGTGAAATTGAGGGACAATAGGAACGATAAATTTTTTCACCATTACCCCATCATAAAAAGTCGGATAATATTTACAGCCTATTTCTGACGGTGATAAATTTTTAGAAATTTCATTATCTGTCATTAACTTTTTAAGATATACCTCTTCACCATTAGGTTTCTTGCTGGCTACGTAAAAACCATAATCAAACAATAATTTAGAGAGGTAATCCTCTTCCTTGGTGTAATGCGTAAGATATATCTCGTCAATTTCATTTTCTATACAATATTTAACCGCCAATTTTATGAAAAGTTCACCTATTCGATTCCCGGGTCTTTCGACTTTAAAGAGACATAATTTCAGTCTCTTTTTTGGGGGTAACAACGGGGTCGATAGTATCGTTTCGTTTTCTACTTTACGGATTAGTAGGGCTGAAATTCTTTTTCCTTGATAATGGACATAACATTTTCGTCCTTCGCGAGAAATTTTCGCAAACCATTCTTCAAAACCGCGATATTCTTGTTTGAGTGTATCAAAGAAGGCATCATTTAAGTCAAGATTGTAAACGAAGTCTTCTCTTAAAGCGGGCGGGGACTCAATTTTTTCTCTTGGAAGAATGTATTTAAAAGAATCGGCAGCTTCTCTACAAGAGAGCACTCTATCACGTAGATTTAGCTGTGCTGCTTTTCTTTGAATCTCTTTATCCTCAGTTATTAGAAAATTTACAGCGTTTCTATAAATGGCATAGAGCAAATAATTATCTACTTCATCATGGATGTTTGAGTTTTTCATTTTTTCCAAAAAAATAGTGTCTTCTAAAGGGTCAGGTGGTGATTCAAGTTTTACATAAGTTTCAACTTTTGAAGATTGAATTTTTTGTCTATCGATATTTTTGTCATTTTGAATTTCTTCGATCGATTTAGGATGAACAATAATTTCACTTTTGAGGGCATGCAAAGTTTTAAGCAAATTCTGTAAATCTTCAGGGATTTCTCGATTCTCTTCACGATATATAAGCACGTTAGTGTCTACTAGAATTCGCGTTATTCGTCCCTCTCTTCCTTATACTGAAACGTGTTATGTACAAAAACATTTCTCATATTTTGTCAGCTATTTTTGTATTTTTTGGGGGTTTAGTTTTAGTGGGGGCACGTTTGTGTTTGCTGTTTATTGGGTGTGTGTTGGTGAAATATTTATATTATTAAGTGAACTTCCTTCTTTTAGTGTTAAATATGACATCTCAAAATCTAAACAATGATTTTGAGGAGCAGCTCCAGACACAAACGGGTCAATCCCACCCCCTGCACTCTAGAACCTCACCTAAATAAGCAGTTTTTACGCTGATTTTTGCTATTGGGCTGATTTATGTTGAGATTAATTTTTGTGTGTTTTTTGTTTTTACTTTTTGGTTCGAACCGTCATTTTAAAGATACAGAACACCATATACTATGTTAAATGTGTGGTGAACAAGTTGCGTCCAAAAACCCAAGAAAAAATCCTATACACACTAAGTGATGGCAAGCCCCAAAGCTTCAAAGAACTAACCCAAAAACTACAATTAAGCAGTGATGTGGTCGAAAGTGCCCTAAGCCGCATGTGGCGAAAATACAAAATCCTGCAAAGCACCAAACCCATCATCTGCACAGAGCAAACCTTTAGAGGACGCGCCGGCAAAGTATCCAACCTACGCCATTACTACACCTACCTCATAAACCCCAACGATGGAAAACCAGTGTTTCTGTGTGGACAGCAATATGTGGCCTTTGACCAAAAATACAAAGACAAACGAGGCGGCTTTATGTTCGCTTGTTAAGTCCAATTATGTTAATGGTTAGCTAGTATGCTTTCAGGAGAAAAATGTGTTGTGTCACGTTCTATACAACTGATTGATTAAACAAGCTCTATGCGAAATTCGGGATCAATGATAAATTCAACACAATAACATTGCTTAAGTAATACTTTCGTTTTTCAACGTCATTTTAAGCCATACATAAACTGCAGTTATAAAAAATCTAGTACTGTAAGCAACATACAAGTTCAAAAGAGTGATTTTTCTGATCTCACAGGGTACAATTGAAGGAAAAACTGATAAGCGGACATACTACACCAACTACATAACTATTTACAGGTCCAAATCTTTGTATTGATACTATTGTTCAGCATACATAATGGCATAATACACATATAGATTTGTAAAAGCTACTTTGATAGAATTTAGAGTGCCAATATTGTAGTTTCATGTGGTTAGGGGGTGAACGTTTTGTACGAAACTCGTGGCGAGTGCTTGTGTATCTTGTGTGCCTATGATGAGATATTCTCCATTTTTTAACTCGATTATAAGATTAATGGAGCTAATTGATGCCACATAAGCTGACGCCCCGTTTCCTAAGGTATATAAACCAACATTTGTGTCACCAAAATTAAGCCCATATTGTTTTCGTAAGCTAAAATCACCTGAACCGACAGACCCAACAAACGCTGTAGCTATATCCTCTGAAGTAACAGTTTTATTACCGCCGGCAAGGGGAACACCAAACGGCTGACGAATAAAATAACCTGATTACACATTTATGTATCCAGACCCAATAGTTACTGTAGCAGGTGTTGTGCTATATGTCCCATAATATGTTACACCGCCAATGGATATGAACACTATTCCCAAGATTATCATAAGAGCTGCAATCGCTTTCCCATCAGATATTGAGTAACCTATAGAATATCTCTCCGAAATAGATGATAAGGTTCCCACTATACCTTTAGATAAACTCAATAATATCAAAACAGTGCCAATCACTATCAAAGCCACTATAACAGTTGTTGCACCCATATTGCGCGGCGACTGTATAGTGATTTGTTCAATTATCATCTTAAGTAACACTCAATGCAATAATATATATAGTTTCACATCGTATTTATTTATAGTGTTGATTTGTGTGTCGTAATGTTTTTAGTAGTTTAGTCTAAATACAAACGTTTATTAAGAATTTTTTCAAAAGATAGAGAGAGTTTTCACCAATAGGGCGATAAGGGCGTTTGTGGTAATCTTGTACGTAAGGTTATGGGTATGGTAACGTGTAAGCAGTGTTTATCTGAAAAAACAGTAAAAAACGGTATAATTCGAAAAAAAAAAAAACAACGATACATATGCAGAGAGTGTGAGCATATTTTCACAGAAGGTGACAAGCGAACAAATGATGGTGTGATTGCCAAAAAAGACATGTGCACCATACTCTACTCACTGGGCAAAGCATCCTTTAACATGATAGCCCATATTTTCGATACCTGGCTCTCCATAGTGTAGCATTGGATTGTGGAAGCTGGTGCAAAAATGCCTGCTTCAGAAGAAATAGGTGAGATTCGCGAGATGCGGGTTTGATGAGATGATGGATTTTGTTGGTTCAAAAAAAAAAACAAGCTTTGGATTCAAAAGGTCGTTGATTGTGGCAAGCGGTGAGTTGTGTCGTCTGGGTGTTTGGCAATTGTGAAACGTGTAACCTTCTGTCGACTCTGTGATAAAGTTAAACATTTAGAGAATTGCATCTTTTATACTGATGATTGGGAGGCGTTTTTGAAGGTGTTGTCTAAAGAGTGTCACATTATTGGTGAGTCGTATACTGTTGTTATTGAGCGGGATAATAGTAGTACTTGGCATTATTTGGGGTGGTTTATGCGTAGAATGAAAGTGGTGTCTAAATGTGATGGTATGGTTGATGCTTCTTTGAAGCTGTGGAAAAACCTGGCAATGCCAGAGGTTTTTGCTCAAATTCAAACAATAGCTCTATCTCCCTATAGGTGAAAACTCTAACACAAAACACTAAATAGCGAACTAAGCTTAATTGTTATACAACATAAATTGTAGAGGTTGTTGAGGGAAATGTTATTTGATGCTCAAATTGCTGTTTTTATAGGTGCAATATTAGGCAGTTCAGCAGGTATTTGTGGCGGTATATGGGGTGTTATGGCGGGTCTGTTTGTACGAAAAGGGTTACATAAAAATGTGGTGTTGATCTTTGCTGTTGGTTTAATCTTTTTTGGCGTGTCAGTTTGCATGGGAATTATTGCGCTTATCATACAACAATCCTATCATGTGTGGTACCCATTTTTAATTACAGGAGTT
>JAITMO010000192.1 GCA_031277345.1 Candidatus Bathycorpusculum soli | reverse complement strand
GGGGTGTTGTTTTTGGGTTTTTTTGTGTGTGTTTTGTTTGTTTGGGGGTGGTTTGGTAAAGGTGTGTTGGGTCTTTGTTTGTTTGTTTTTTTTTGGTGTGGTGTTTTGGGGTGTATTTGGCACGTCAGTTTTTAACGTTGGTTAGGTGTGTGTTGTCTAGGTCTTTGGAGAACAAGTGTTTGTTTGATTGAGCGTTTGTTTAGGGGGTGTGGGGGTGGGTTTTTGTGTTTGTGTTAAGTCTAGGGTGTCTGGGTCTAGGTTTGTTGTTGGTTGTGTTGGTTGTTGTTTTTGGTGTTTGGTTATTGTGGGGTTTTTGTTTTTGGTGGAGTTTTGTGGTGGTTTTTTGGTTTGTGGGTGAGTATTGGGTTTAGTGGTTTGTGTTGTTGTATGTGTTTTTGTTTATTGTTTGTTTGGTTAGGCTTATTCCTGATAAGAATTTGAAGCTTATTTGTTATTATGGTTTGTATTCTAGACGTTCTATGTCTAAGCTTTAGGAAGTGTTTATGTTTTTTAGTTGTGAAAAGAGTGTCTGTTAAGTCAAAGATGGAGGTGGTTTTGTGTTTTATTTGTGGTATGCTATGTGGATTTTATGGGTGTAACTAGGTTTGTTGGGGGTGGTGGTTTGGTTTATGTTGAGTGGGGTGATGGTTATGATTATGCAAATTGGTATTGATAGTTAATTTGCGTCGAAGGCGCTTTGTTCTAATAGCCTATATTTTATTGTCACGTGTGCATTGATATTTTGAATGTTGTCTATTGTGTGTTGATGAAAACACTGTTTATGCAGTGTTTTACGCTATTCAGTGGTGACTATGCTACGAAAGGTTATTAAGGCATAGGCTTTTCTTTTAAGCGGCAAGAAAATAATGCAGTTCACTGCAATTCATGGTAATAACTAACTAAGTTGGTTTTACCGCTGAAAGATTAAAATAGTCGAATGAAGAGGTGAAAAGTATGGAAAACATTTACGCAGCAATGCTCCTTCACAAGGCAGGTAAAGAAATCACTGAGGAATCAGTTACAAACGTCCTTAAAGCAGCAGGTATTACTGTTGAGGCAGTTCAAGTTAAAGCATTAGTTGCATCACTTAGTGAAGTCAACATTGATGAAGCAATTAAAGCAGCACCAACTATGATGGCAGCAGTTCCAGCAGCACCCGCAGGTGGCGAAGCTAAAGTAGCAGCACCCGCAGACGATAAGAAGAAAGCAGAAGACAGTAAAGCAAGCGAAGAAGCTGCATTAGAAGGATTAGGCGCATTATTCGGATAAATAACGCCTCAATTTTTATTTTCACAAAAAATCTTCCCTATTACTTATTTTGTTTTTTAAACTTCCAAACGTATCGTTTTAATGTTTAATCTCTTGTTTCCACGTTTGAACTCGTCTGGTAAGTTTGATTTTATACTCGTATTTTTTATTTCTTTAACATTCTTAATGTATCAAGATTCTTGGTTTTCTGGAAAGGTTTATTTTATGCAATGGTGGTAATCTGATGTAAAAATACAGGCGGATAACATGTCCGCAGGGATGTGGCCGAAAGGCTGAACCATAAACAAATAATGCATAGGTGAAAACCAATGGCGTATAAGTACATAGCAGAAGAATGGGCAAAGCCCGAAGACTCCTTTGTTGAAGAACTAATGCGACAACGCTTAGTCCAATGGAGACGACAACCAACTGTAACCCGTATTGAACATCCAACAAGACTCGATCGTGCACGCAAGTTAGGCTACAAAGCAAAACAAGGTTTTGTAGTTGTACGCACACGTGTAAGACGTGGCGGACTACGTAAAATAAGACCAAAATCTGGTAGACGACCAAAACGTATGGGTGTTGCTAAATTTAAACCCTCAAAGAGCATTCGATTAATTGCAGAAGAAAGAACTGCAAAGAAATTCCCCAACCTAGAAGTTCTTAACAGTTACTGGGTTGGTCAAGACGGACGCAACAAATGGTTTGAAGTAATTCTAGTTGATCCTAACAGTCCAGTCATACAAGCAGACAAAGACATAAATTGGATTGTCGAATGTCAACACACAAGTCGTGTCTTTAGAAGTATGACAAGTGCCGGCAAACACGTAAGAGGTTTACGCCACCGTGGACGCGGAGCAGAAAAAGTTCGCCCAAGCCTCCGTAAAGGCGCAAGAAAACACGGAGACCAATAACATGTATGATCTAAAACCAGTAATTCAAAGACCAAATGGTCGAACAAAAAACGGTCGCGGGTTCAGCCCCAACGAATTAGCTAAAGCAGACATAACCAACTCGCAAGCTAACCAATTAGGTATACCAGTTGACTTTCGTCGCAAAAGCGAACACGAAAGCAACATTGAAATCCTAAAAGCCTATGTAGTTGCCAAGACTAAAGCGTTACATTAAAAATGTGCTAAAAGTCAAGAAATCGGGTGTCCAATGTCCAAAAAACCGTTTATTGGCTATATTGACATAAGAGCCTTCGCGCACGCAACCGAAGACTTAGAAAAAGTCTTAACAGCTATACGTAATCTATTACCTAACGATTTAGCGGAAACTGTACAGTTTGAAAAAGGCAATTTAACAGGACACCACGGCAACACTATTGTCCTTTTTACTACTCAAATAGCAGACAAAAAACTTTTACCTAACATTCTTGAAAAAATTGGCCAAAACCTAAATGCGCTCGACAAAGAAGACCTAAACAATAATCTTAATCTCCGCATAGAAAAAACTAATTTATATCTTCGCTTTGATAAACAAGCCGCGTTTATGAACAAAATTAAATATACTCACAATGATCCTATTCACCTTAAAATTCACTTCACAAATAAAACACGTGAAGAACTCTTGGAGATTTTTAAAAACTTTGGGTTACTGCCATGAAACGCTCCTTTGTAGATCTACACCTAAAAATCGCTCCAAAAGAAACACATGCTCTTCAAAATGCAGTACAACGTGCAACAAAATTTGGTTACCGCCATATTGCAGTTCCTTTCACTTTTGAACCTTCCTTACAAGAAATTGAAAACATAAAAAATATTTGTAAAAACGCTGGTATTAACCCCATTTTAAGAGCTGATTTGCATCCTCAAAATGAACACGAACTTATGAACAGTTTGCGTAGATTAAGACGTAAATTCGACATAATTTGTGTTATATGTGACGATAAGGAAATTTCTCGTCAAGCTGCAAAAGATCGGCGTGTAGATTTGTTGAATTTTCCAAATTTTGATTTTCGTAAACGTTTCTTTGATCGTTCTGAAGCTGAACTTGCTCACAGTGGCATTGCCGCTTTAGAAGTTGATGTTGCTCCATTGCTCGTTTTAGCGGGTCCGTCACGTGTGCGTTTTCTTTCTTGCTTACGACGTGAAGTTGCAATTGCTAAAACTTTTGGTGTGCCTTTAGTTGTTTCTAGTGGTGTAACTGAAGAGCGGTTTATGCGTATGCCACGTGATATGGCAAGTTTGTCATATTTGTTTGGATTAGCTAGTGTTGAGGCTTTGGATGCTGTTTCAACTAATCCGTTAGCGATTGTTTTACGTAATCGTAAGAAACTTGATGATGGTTTTATTGCTCCAGGGGTTCGTGTTGTTATGGAGGGCGGTGTGTTGTGAAACGTATGAAACGACGTTATTTAGCTTTACAGCTGGAGATGGATGGTGTACCGTCTGAAAAAGAGTTTATGGATGCAGTTTGGGGTTCTGTTTCTGGACTTTATGGTGAGGTGGGTGCTAGTTTGACGAGTTTGGCTTTGATCAGTTTTGATGTTTCTTGTAAGGTTGTCGTAATTCGCACATCGCTTGAGACTTTGGATTTTCTTAGGACTTCTTTGGCTTGTATTACAAGCGTTGCGGGTAAGGTGGCTTGTGTGCATGTTTTAGCAGTTTCTGGCACTATTAAAGCATTGTTTAATGGTTTTAATGTTTAATTTTGTTTTCATTTATTTTTTCGGTTATAAAGTTTTTAGTTGATATTTGTTAAAATAGATGTTTATAAATGCTGTTAAACTGTTTGTTTTTGCTGTACAAATTATGTAGTAATATTTATCAATGTCATGGAAATATTATTGTACCTTATGTTTAAGGGATGCGTAAATAAATAGAGAGATGAAAAATGGATCTAAAGCAATTTTATTTTAAACTACCTGAACTTGGAACTAATCCGATACTTGATGATAGTACCTTAAGAGACGGTATTCAGATGCCTGGTTTGGCGGTTGGACCTAAAAATGCTGCGCATATAGCTCAGTTGTTGTGCAATATAGGTGTTGAACGTATTGAACTGTTTCATTATCAGAAACCTGATAAGCAAGCGGCAAAACTTGTTTTGAATCAAAAGTTAGACATGCGTGTTGCTGCTTGGTGTCGCGCGGTAAAAGAAGATATTGATAGTGCCGTGCAGCTTGGTTTTAATGAGGTAGGCATTTCTCATCCGGTTTCTGATATTCATTTTGAGGCAAAGTGGCCTGAAAAGTCGCGCGAACAAATTCTTGCTAATCTTGTTGATGTAACAGAGTATGCCGCAAAA
>JAITMO010000183.1 GCA_031277345.1 Candidatus Bathycorpusculum soli | reverse complement strand
GACTTGCCAGCCTGTTTATGCTTAACAATTGTCTCTCGATCACGTAACGATAAAGGCTCCATTCACTTCACAACACCACAACAATACACCATAAACTATAAAAAGTTAAGCTGCTATATGGAAAAGCGGTGCATTAACAATATAAAAGAGCATCTGAAATATACAAATATAAACGCAACGTGGGTATAAAAAAACGTTGCAGATTCAACCAGTTGTTGATTAACAATTACGGTATTGTTCTTTTAATGCTTGTTTGACCGTTCTCTTTCAACTTTGTTTTGTGTAAAAATATAATTCCATTTACTGAAATGCTGTATAACGTCAATTTTATCGTTTAACCAACGATAACTTTTACCCCAATTTCTAAATGACATTATTTCTGGATCGTTACCAAATGGATCGTTACCAGATAGATCGTTAACAAATGGATTGTTACCAAAATGGCGGGTATCACATCTAAATCGTAACTTAAATTCAGGATCAAAAAAGAAATAATTATGCTTTATCATTTCTTGCGGGTCATCAACTTGGCCGTAAAGGTAAAGAAGTAAACCAAACAATTCTTTAAACACATTCATTAATGGATCATTTACTTCTTTCACTGACAGAATTTTAAATGGATCATCATTTTCTTCCGGGTCATCCCTAAAAGAAGTATATAGATGCCAGATACAGTCAGTACTATCAGTTACTATCTTACCAGCTTTATCAGTAGTATCAGGTACACCTCTATAACCTAGAACCTGTTGTTCATGTAGTTGTACATCTGTTGGGATTTCATTTATAATTTCGTGCCATTCTGTAGGCTCACTGAATCGTATGTATTTACCATTATATTGTTTTTCAAGATGCGGTGATTTAAAGTTTGTATAACTTTTGTTTAGGATGGCTTCAAGTTCTTTTTTTCTCTTTGGATCTTTACATTTTCCAAGTTCTTTTTCAACATGCGACCTGTTTTTACCCCAAATTTCAGCACCCGACAGACTAAAAAACGTGGTTTTTTCTTCTTTAGATTTTAACTTTCTATCCGTGAGTATGTCCATAAATAATTTTTGTACATTTGGATTCATACATGCCTTAATGGTGTCACTAAATTTTTTTGCAGCTTCAAGCATGTTTAAAAGTGACCCATCAAACAAATAGTTTTGTCCTTTTTGAGTAATAGTGTAGCGTGTTTCTTTTTCTTCAAGTAAACCCTCCTCTTTAGATGTCATTTTTTTTAAATATTTACTTAGAGTTGTTGGTGATAATTGCTTCTTCTTTTCAAGTCTGCTTTTTCCGTCTTGCCCTGTATGTTTCAGTATGCTGGTAAATTTTTGATTTCCCTTTAGGACACTTAATAATATTCGTTTTTTTATGCTTTTTTCACGTTCTATCGAAGCCACACGTTTTTTATAACCAGACACCACATTTTTACTCCATTTTTTTCCATACAATGTTACATATTTGTAGCTTTATATAAAAAGTACTTATTTAATCTTTGTTAAAGGACCGTGGTTAAAAATACAATTAATTAAAAAATTAATGTCCAACGGAAAAACAAGTAAAGTTATTGTAATACCAAAAGCGTGGATTACATACACAGAACAAAAAGAAGAAAGAAAAATAGCAGCTATCTCCATGAAAATAAGCGACTGTTTAATTCTAAAACCAATTTTTGAAAATGAGGATGATGTGCCTGCTTGCCGGCGAAACACACCATCCCAGCCAAACACTCAGATTAAGGAGGTTACAGCTAATGATTGATAATTCAGACATGTTAGATAAGACTTTGCCTTCAGCTCTTCACAGAGACAGACCGGTAAAGTGTAGTGAATGTTTTCACTGGAGTAATTTCTGCAGGTTAGGTTATTCTGTAACTGCATATTCAAAATCTTGTCGTCATGGCTTAAAACGTGTAAACAGAGTTGCTAATGCAGTTAAGGGAAAAGTAATAGTGGAAGATAATGACGATTTTAATAGCGTTGTGCAGAAAAAAACCAGCAAAAACCCACACTTTCAGCCTACTGCAACTGATGTAAACTGTAATTTTAACGTTGTAGGCGAAATAGTTTGGTCTAGTAGCGGTAAAACAGTGAAGCTTTACCTGCATCAAAAGGGCAGCCGATGTTTTATTGGTCAGGTTTCTCGGCAAAGCTTAGTTGATTTAATTGAAAAACAATGTTTGAATGCTGATATCACTAAATATCAGAACACAAACACAGGTGACCATAGTGAACAATAACAAATATGACAATGAACAGACAGATATTGGATCACCTTTACAGTGTAAAAAGTGTGGACATTTTGTAAATGAAATAATTCAAGATGACGTAGGGACACAATTTTATAATTGCCCAAACTGCAACACTACACTAAACATTAAAAAAAACCCGCTACTACATCAACAACAACATCAACAACAACAAGAAAAATCTGTAGATAATGCGGTAGAAGATGAGCAGCCACAGGTTCTTGAACATATCAACAATATAGAAGACCCAAGAGTTGCAGGCAAACCAGTAGTGTTTGAAAGTGTAATTTCAAGCACAAGCATAGCCTACAACACACCCGCCCAAGTAAAGGTTATTTTACAAGAGGAAGACCAAGACGAAGTAACTATAACACCAGAAATAGCCATAGACGATCCTGTTAATCTTGGTTTATTTGATGTCACTCAAGAAACACAAAATAATAGATTGATAAAATTTTTAAAACAACAATACCAATCTAAGACAAAAATAGTCAGTATAAGACAAATGAAAAGCCGGACCGTTTACAAAATAAGAGTCCGTCCACCAGTTTTCACGATAGAAAAACAAGATAACAAGCTTATTGACGATAAAGGTTATGAGTATAAGCATTTAGATCTATATGTTGCTTCAAATGTGCAATTAAATTTTCAGCCAAGCTCACTAATACGAGCTACAGGCATACCTTTCCCTCATCCTAAAAATCAAAAGACAACATTTCTAGCATACAAGATAGAATCTTTGGAAGATAATTTGTGCTATGACTTACAAAAAATCCAATGTTTACTAGAGTTGTTTAAAGGAAAAAATGTATTTGAGCGGTTGCAGTGGATTCTTGAAAATTTTGAACATTACAGTCGAATTCATAGCAGGCAAAATATTGCAACAGCAGCTCTTCTAACATTTTTTACTCCATTGTATGTACAGTTGGACGATAATTTGCAGCGAGGTTGGGGTATTGGTGTGGTAGTTGGTGATACTACTACTGGTAAGAGTGAAACTGTAAAGAAAATGTCTAAACTGTTTAAGGCTGGTTTAGTTATTTCTGCTGAAACAGCCTCAACAGTTGGTTTAACGGGAGCTGCTACTCAAACAGACAGGGATGGCTGGTTTATTGATTGGGGGTTTTTGCCATTAATGGACCGTAAACTCTTAGCAATCGATGGTTCACATAAGCTTAGTGCATCTTGTTGGGCAGCCTTAGCTGAAGCAGAACGCAGTGGAGTTTTGTCTATAGCTAAAGCTGCCAAAAACACCACTAACGCAAGAGCACGCCAAATTCGAATTTACAATGCGGTAGATAAAAACATAGGTTACTACAGTACAAAGAGTTTAAACAGTTTTCTGCATCCAGTTCAGGCGTTAACTACTGTTTTAGATGCAACAAGTATAGCTCGAGTAGATGTGGCTGTTTTTTCAGATCAAAGAGACGTAACACCAGAAGATGTCAACAAGTCAACAACAAAAACGCCAGATGCACTACTAGAAGACACGTTACCGGAAATTCTCAAATGGACTTGGAGTAATAACACAAAAGTTAACTGGAGTGACCCAGCTAAAAATTTGCTCTTAACCAAAGCAACAGAGCTGCATAACAAGTTTTATTATGAGGCTATACCGCTGGTAACTATAGATGTTAAATTTAAAATTGCCCGTTTAAGTGTAGCTTTAGCTTATTGCACTTTATCAGTAAATGAAGAATTCTCATGCGTTACTGTAACTGAAGAACACGTTAAGGGTGTTATTGACTTTTTAACTAACGAGTACACAAGAACAGGTTTAGGTGTTTTAGCTCAAGAACATAAATTTGAAAAATTAACCCTTGAAGAGGTCAAACACATTTTTCTTTCAATACAAAGCCAAGTCAATCTTTCATGCCTTTCAGAGATTCTCCGCTACATAGTTAACGAGAATAGAATAACTAAATCATCTTTACAACATACCTTTCAATTGGCAGATAAAACAGAAATAAGACCACTCTTTTTCGCTTTACAAAATGAAGGTTTGATAAAATCCAGTAAAGGTTTCTACTCAACACCTAAACTTATTGAAGCATACAAATTAACCAATGGTTTTGCCACACTTGCCATAGTTGCCACCCTCAAAAAAGAACCCCCACCCCCATTAACTTTAACAAATTACACTACCCCACCTAACAACCAACATTCATATGAACTAATCAAACCAAACATGAAACTAGACGTTTCAAACATGAAAGTATGCGTTAATGAAACACAGAAACACATAATCATTGAATCTATTACTCCACCTGCTGAACCCTGCCAATGTGGCATACTATCTGTTACACGTGTTATAACAACACCTACACACGAGTCATATAGAGTCTGTCAAAACTGTTTTGACGAGTTTAAACAAACACACAAAGACAAACCAATCCACTACATACGAAAGGAGACCACTATTAACAATGATTATGAGAATTAAACAGGCAACAACTGTTACTAACACAAAGTCGCACAGTTCTTCTTTGTCTATTTGTGCAATAAATGATAGCAGGTTAAATGTGTTTGAAGGCTTGGTTTATGTTCGATATCTCGATCATGTTGTTTTTCAACGCTCAGTAGCAGAAAAAATGGCTCCACAACATAGAGAAGCTATCGGCTGGTTAGTTTATGAATGCGACTTGTATGTAATAGTACGCTATGATCGCGATGCCAGACCGCCCACTTTAAAGGGAGGAGATACTAAAGCCTCTGGACTGGTTTTATTAAAAGCCGTTATAGAAGAAATCATTAAACTACCCATACAACAAATTTCACAATTGTGTTTAAATTCAGCAAGTTCTACAGATACTTTGAATATGCGCTCAAATAAAAGAGCGAAAAACTCACAAAAAAGAATACCACACAGGAGACACAAATAAATGCTACAGCCAACATCTGCTTTAGTCCCTGCTATAAACTCTACTCGCAATCTCTCTATAGAAGAACTAAAAAACCTTAAACTTCCACTGATATTTCAAGACGACAACGTTATAATTACACATAGCATCAATGGCTGGAAACTCAGACAACCCGTAACTATAGAACGCGACAAAATTTTGGCTGCTAAAGAAAAAGGCTTAGTCAATTATATTATTCGATCGTGCATAAGTGAACGTCCAAATTTAATTCCCTACATCTTTGAATACAAAAGCGTACAAAAAATGCTTCGACACTTTCTACGGCACTGTTCAGAATCCAATGACAGCTGCATACTATACACAAGCAAACTAAAAAAATACGCTGACTGGCTAGGACACAATCCAGACATAATCATTCAAGACATAACAACTACAGAATCAATCCCAGATTCACAAAAAATACAAACCCATTGTAGATTCTTAAATGAATATTTAGCCTATCTACAAGACTCTGGTCTACAACCTGGTACAGTAAATGGATGTATCAAAGCAGTCAAAACTTTCTATCGCACCAATGGGATAAAAGGAATTGGACTTGACGAGCCACTTAAACGTAAAGTAGTCTACAAAGATCGAGCACCAAAACCTGAAGAAATTGCACAAATGTTAGACAGAGCTGCTATTCGGGAAGCCTTCATAGTTGCTGCATTGGCCTCAGGTGGATTTCGAGAAGGAACCTTTGCAAAACTTAAATATCGACACGTAAAAGAAGACTTAGAAGCAGGTAGAGTACCCATACACATACATGTTGAAGCTGCTATAACTAAAGGCAAATACCATGACTATGACACATTCATAAATCAGGAAGCAAGCCATCTCTTAAAACTCTACATTCAAGACCGCAAAAAAGGTGGAAGATCAATGCCTCCAGAAACACTCACAGACGAATCACCACTAATACGAAACAGTCACAACACTAGCAGAGTTTTAGGTGTCACAGAAAAAACTATAAGAAAAATTGTTCACACATTAGCAGTCAATGCACAAATTGCAAAAAAGCTACCAAACAGTTGGATGTATAGTGTAAGAACACATAGTCTAAGGAAATTCTTCCGAAGCCAACTAAGCACAGCAAAAATTGATCCTGAAATAGTTGAATACATGATGGGACATACAATAAACACGTACACAGACATACAAAGCTTAGGCATAGAAACCCTAAGAAACAGTTACGCAGCAGCTGGATTATCAATCAGACCAAAAACACAAGTAAACCGCATTGAACAACTTAGAGAAATCATAAGAGCATGGGGAGAAAACCCTGAAGAACTATTATCAAAAGACGCTTTAATAAGAGGCAACATCACTGAAACACAAGAACAATATAAAAATCATCAATTATCGATACTTGCAGATCAACTTAAGCAGATTATAAGAAAAGAATTAGCAAAATAAGTCAAACTATGGTACTTTTTCA
>JAITMO010000009.1 GCA_031277345.1 Candidatus Bathycorpusculum soli | reverse complement strand
GTCTCGACAGTGCAACATCTTTTTTACTTCATCGATTTTGTACTGTGAGAGGTTTGGGTTCATAACTTTGAACTGCTCCCAATTCTGTGTAAGCAGCATAATGTTTTTGATGGTAATTTTGAAGGTCGCTGCCCTTCAAAAAGAAGGGCAACTCAATTATATAAAGCCGTTAACAATAAAAAAACACAACAAAAAATCAATCAACCCAAAAAAACACACCTCAATAGCGAAAAGGTGAAAAGCCACAATTACAATAATAAACAAAGAGATGATATAAAATGAGTAACAACATTGACATGGCAACTATTGAATTAAACGGCGATAAAATGAATTTTCTTTTAAGCAAAAAAGATTTTAAAACAGGCAGCCGCGGCTACCATGCACAAGGCAAAATGATGACAGGCGGCAAAAACTATCAAATAAACATATTAGTAGTTGAAATCGGCTCCAAACCCAAAGAAAAAGTATAAAACCATCATTATACAACAAAAAAACTATTTAGCCACTAATTTTTGGTGGAGGCTTAACACGTCTTCCTAATTTAATACGTAAAGCCACACGATAAAGCTTACGTAGTGATTTTACAAGATGCTCAACACTTAAAGCAGAAGAATAAATTAAGGGTATTTGCTCAAACTCAGCAAGCTTAATTGACACATCATCAGGAAAGGTCTTATGAAAAACTACTGCACGTGGTTTAAGGCCACAAACTCGTACTATCATCATTAATAAAGCACAATTTTCAACATTAGTAAAAATTAATGCTCTATCACTAGACGCACCAAAAAGCTGAATATATTCAGGACCAGAAAGAGCTTCAATAGCACATTTACTATCAATTACGGTATAACCATCAACCTCATTAACAACTGCTTCTTTAAACGCGACAACTTCCCCACTAATTGCCCTACACAAATATTCTACACGAACAGGCATAGGAAATTCACGCAAATCAACAATAGCTACACTGGGAGAACTAGTGAGCTTAGCAAATTCACGTATAAAACGACTACCCTTAGACTCATCAAGCTGCAAAAGAGCCAAAACAAAACGACGAATAAACTTCGCACCAGGACTTTTCCTACGCCCACTCTCATAGTCACTAATAACTGACGAAGACAGACACATAACTTCGGAGAGACTAAGCTGAGATACCGCAAACAACTCACGCCATTTCCGCATAGTTACACCAGGTTTCCCAGAGAGAATAATCTCTCCAGCAAGACGCCTTGCCAAAACTTCACGAGTGCTAGGTGAAACAGACATACAAACCTTACGTTCCTTTTCTTCAAACAAGTATAAAGCCATAACGCATAAAAAACAAAAACCCAAAAGTCAAAAACACAACCAACAAAAGAATTGCGTTTATTAAGAAGATCACTATCTGACTATAATGGGCTGTCAAAAAATCGACCGCCAAAACGATACATAAGTGAAAAAACATGACAACAGAAAAACAACAACCAGACGTTATTTTCGTCGGAAATAAACCTCCAATGAGCTATGTATTAGCCATTATAACAGCGTTCTCAACAGGCGATATAAAAGACATCACTTTGAAAGCACGAGGTCAAGCAATCACTACAGCTGTTGACGTAGCAGAAATTGCAAGAAGTCGCTTCATAAAAGAACTCAAAGTAACCAAAATTGCCATAGGCACTACAGAGATGCCACCACGAGAAGGCGAAAACAAAGCCAGAATGGTTTCCACAATAGAAATAACTCTAGTAAAATAATAACAAAAAACAGCTATAGAGTTATTACACACATCCTCTTTTTACAATAAACAACAAATAAACAATAAATAATCAAAAACCCCAACAACACTTTTAAACAAAAAACATAGCTATAACAAATCTTATATTACACTAACAACAGTCCAATAAGTAACGTGTAAATAATGCTTACACGACACAAAAAACAGTTAGAAGGAGTTGAAATAGTGTCCGAAAAAGAATTGCACAAAGCAACGTGTTCTGAATGCGGTAAAGAATGTGAAGTCCCATTTGTACCAGACCCAAGCAGACCAGTATACTGCAGGGAATGCTGGGCAACAAAAAGACCAGCAAGACCACGCAGATACTAAGCAATAAACAACAAACAAAACGCTTAATCAGGCTATCTTATTTTTTTCAAACCTAAACTAAACAATTTCTTTAACAAAAAACACCCCGAAATACAAAAAATAAATAAGACCGAAAACAATTGTTTCCAACACACAAACCAAAAAGGGCCGATAGTTCAGCTGGTATGAATGCTTGACTTGCACTCAAGAGGTCGGGGGTTCAAATCCCCCTCGGTCCACCAATATAATCCACAATAAAACAAGACATCTTAATAATCATCTTCTCAGAAAACACAAAAAAACGTCTAAAAAATCAAAAATTCTTTTAAAGACGCAAGAACATTGAACAAACAACAACGGTAGATAAAAATGCCTAAAGCAGACTATAATCCAGAAAAAATCCAAAAACAAAAAAAACTAATCGGTGCAATAGCAGTCACACTTTTAATAATTGTTACAATCATAAACGTGATATACATAAAAGACTGGATTATTTGGCTCGTATTAGACTTGATCATTTTCGGAGTAGCACAACTATTGCTACGGAGAACCAGAAAAACACCACTATAACAACATGTCCCCACACAAATAAGTTAAACAAAAATAGTTAATACACCGTTTAAACAAATAAAAAAATTTATTTTTGATAAAGTTTTAGCGATAAACACCCAACTACCTTAAATAAGAGTAACATGCTTTTGGACAAAATAAGCAATAACATAAGTTGAGAGGAAAACAAGTGGACGAAGTTCTAGAACTGTTAGATAAAATTGTTAAAAAACTACAAAATCGATTAGAAGAAGCAAAAAGTGTAGCAAGCAAAAAAGCAACAACCTACGCACAAGTTTTACAGTCATCAACAACCACACAAGAACAAAAAAACCAAATCGCCCTATCCAGAAATATAGAACTCGAACAAATTGATCGAATAACCACTCAACTAAGCTTGCTTTATTCGCTTCAAATTTTTGCATTCAAAGTAAAAGTACTAGAAGTATCCGTAGGTAACATAAGCAAGCAAATAACACACACAGAAACAATTCAAAAAAACAGTGAAATGGAAGACGTTAAAAAGAATATCGATGCACTCAAAATTCTAGTTGAAGCTCAACATGAAGCTATGAAACAAGTGCATGAAGATCAAAAGACACTAAATTATATTCACTAACAAAACATTTGGACACAAACACCAAACAATATTTCCACAGTAACAACAAAATGTTTTCCACTCAGTTAAACTATGGCGTGGTAGCAAATAAAAATAAAATAAAGTAACAACAACTCTTAAACTATTAACAACATCTTTACAGAAGACAGAGGGAATATATTGCCGATTAAATATTTTGAAGCCCCAGAGATTAAAGAACAGGTAGATCAATTAACGATTGAGTGCGAATTTCATCATATTGCACCTAAATATGTGTTCTGTGTTCGAAGTAAAGGCTCTAAAGCTAAACGCACTATTGCACGTATTCATGGTTTAGGGAAAATTTGGCAGGGTGTTCTAAAACAACCGCCGACGTATACTATTGAGGTTATTTCAGAAATTTTTGACAAAATGTCTCCGGCAGATAAAGAACGCGTCCTAATTCACGAGTTGATGCATATTCCAGGCGGTTTTAGTGGAGGTTTTAGACCGCATAAAGGTTATGTAGAACGGAAAAATGTAGATTTGGTGTATAAAAAATTAATACAGATAAGAGCCTCGAAGATACAAAAAAATTATGGATAGGTCATTTTTTCCATCATGTTTTTTTAATCAGATAAAATGGATAATTTGTGGGTTTATATCGAAAAATAAAAAACTAAGGTAAACAATTAAAGATTTACGAAATACTCATCGGCCAAAATTTGAGGTTAAAATTATGAAGTATGTTATGAAAAGTTTGAAGCATAACGGGATTTATGTTCCACCCTATGACCTTAAAGGTTTTAATATAAAAATTCAAGGTCAAGTAATTGCTCTGACGGAAAAATCTGAGCCGATGGCAGTAGCTTGGGTGCGCAGAATTTTGTCCACTACTATAGCACCACCAGATCAGGTGTTTACTAAGAATTTTATGAGAGAATTTTTAGAGCAGATAAAAAATGAAAATCCGAACTTGAAAAGTCTAGATACTTTCATGTCCAGATATCTTGAGAGTACTGATAAGTCATCATTAGTTGCATCAGAGCAGAAATATGAAGAGAATCTCAGGATTGATTTTGAGGTTATAAAAAAATTTGTGACTGAAGAGAAGACAAAAAGAGAATCCATCACTAAAGAGGAAAAGAAGAGACAAGCGGAAGAGCGCAAAGTTAAACGTTTGGCAATGCGAGAAAAATTTGGTTTTGCTGAGGTTGATGGGAAAAAGTTGGAGGTGGCTAATTGGACAGCTGAGCCGTCATGTCTTTTTGCGGGAAGGGGAGATCATCCACAGCGTGGCAGGTGGAAGGAGGGCCCAAATCAAAGTGATATTACGTTGAATCTTTCATCGGACGCAGATAAACCTGACGGATGGAAGGTTACATGGGAACCCACACGGATGTATGTTGCTAAATGGGTTGATAAGTTGACAGGTAAGGTTAAGTATGTTTGGTTTAGTGATACAGCTTTTCTAAAACAGACACGTGAGAGAGAAAAATTCCAAAAAGCTGAGAATCTTGGAAAGCAGATAGGTCAAGTAGAGAAGCATATTAACAAAAATCTTAAGTCAAAGGAAATTGAACAGAGAAAAGTGGCAACTGTTGCTTGGTTAATTTTTGAAGTTAATATGAGGGTTGGTGATGAAAAGGATCCTGATGAGGCAGATACTGTGGGTGCGATTACGCTTAGAGATGAGCATATAAGCATTAAAGGCAACGATATTACCTTTGACTTTTTAGGTAAAGACAGCGTGCAGTGGATAAAGACTATTCAAGCACCATCACAGGTAATTAAAAATTTGGAAGAATTCAAAAAGGATAAGACTAAACAATATCTTTTTGAAGGTATAAACAGTAGTAAAGTATCAAGATTCTTCTCAGAAGCAGTACCTAAACTTACAGCCAAAGTTTTTCGTACGTGGAAATGTACTAAGACTCTAAAAGAAGAACTTGATAAAAGTGGCGTGACTAAAGCAGATCCAGAGTACAGAAAGAGTTATGCAGCTAAAATGGCTAACCTTAAAGTTGCGGAAGTTGCAAATCATAAACGTAAAATTCCACCTACTTTTGATGATCGATTAAAAGTAAAAGAAGAGAAACTCAAAGACATGCAGCTACAGCTTAAAACAAAAAAAACAGAGGGAAAAAAAATTGACTCACTTGAGACACGTATTGAAAAAGCAAAGTTGGATCTTGAGTTAACAAAACTTACCCGCGAATACAATTTAGGCACTTCGTTAAAATCATACATTGATCCGCAGGCATATGTGAAGTGGGCAAAGAAGGTAAAATTTGACGTAATTAAATTTTACCCGATGACTTTGCGTAATAAATTTGACTGGGCTCTTCAAGATACTAACAAAAAAACAGATGTTAATAACCCAAATGATGAAAAATAAACTGGAGAAAACAGATGAGCAGCATTAAAGAGGTCGCTGATGGTATTCTCATCACTATTTTTGTTAAACCCAATAGTTCTAAATTTTCTATATCACTCAATAATGAAAAAATTATTGTCTGCGCTACAAAAGAACCAGAGAAAGGAAAAGTTAATAGAGAAATTTTAAAAGAATTATCAAGACTTTGTCATTTTAAAGTTGAATTAATTTCTGGTGCTACTTCACGTCAAAAGCAATTAAAAATAGTTGGAGCTACGAAAACAGCTATAGAGCAGTATTTTAAGGAAAATGAGACCACTATATTCTGAAACGCAGTATAGCAGCTAAGCCACCAAAAGCGCTTTTTAGCATTTGACCTTCTTCAGTTTCTGTTGAAATTACTTCAACATCTGTATTTGAATACTCAGCAAGTTGCGCAAAGTCATCAATTAAATCAATTCTTTCAATTATAGCCAATGATGGTGCAGTACATTTGGGACATGGTTTACCTTGTAGACTCTGCTCAAAGGTTTGCATATTAGGTATTTTTACGGTTTCTTGTTCAGAGTTGTTGCAAGCTCCACATTTTACAGTTATGCGCTGCATATCAATAGCTTCGGAAAGTATTAACAATCTAACTTGGCTCGATTGCAATGCTTTACGCACTTCAGCTTCACCATATGTAATTAACCCAGTATCATGTCCAACTTCATAGAGAAATTTTTGCATTATTTGTTTTTCTTCAATGTAACGAACTTTTTTCATAATCTCAGGCGCTTTTTCTACAACTTCTTTTACACCTTGTTCTTCAACGTACGCCGTGTCGACTACGTCTAAAATTTTGTTTTTAAGTTGATAATTAAGATAATCGCCTTTTTGGAAGTCATATTTTGTAGGACCAGGCCCACCTAAAATGATGCCCTTAAGATTTTCAATAGGCAAAAAAATCTCGTTGGCGTGTCCACCAGCACGAGCAAAATATTCATTTAATTGCATTTCCCGTAAACGTTCATATCGTCTAGCGGATTGTCCTCCAGCACGAGTTTTGCCAGCGACACCTGAGGCCATTTCACGGACAATATTCAAATTTTTACCGGTTAGAGTGGCTACAGTAGCATTTGAAGCATCAATTAACATAATGCCATAAGTTTCTTTTTCGCGTAACATCTCTTGCAAGTGTTCAGTGTGGAACCGTGAATCACATCTATACAAGAAAATGCGAATAGGTTCAGGAGGGATAATAACCCAAGATTCCATACGTTCCGTTCCTGGTCCGCTGTCTTCTTGAGGGAGCGCTCCACAAAAAATAACTAGACCCTTTTCGCCAGGGTCTTTAAACAATTTAAGCTTCTGTTGTGCTTTGACAATAGCATCTAGAACATTTTTACGCGTAACATTTGATTTAATGTTAGTAGCTGTACCATATTCTACTCGTAGCAAGTTAAGAGCATCGCTAATTTGTTTGCCAGGAGGTACATAAATTGTAATTAACTCTGTATGACTGCCCTCTTTAGTGGCCAAAGTGTTAATTGCCTTCCGTGTACGGTACAGCTCTAGACTATCTTTTTTTGCAACACTCACAATAATTCACGCAAATTAAGATTAACCCTTAAAGTAGAGAGTTGAGAGCAAATAAAAGTTCCTACGTAACCACCAATTTACTGCTTAAACGATGAACAAATACTTAAAAACATATTCAAAAATAAGGAGGACATTTGATTTTAAGTGGAGGCTGTTTCGGTTATAGTGGCAGGAGCACCTATAGTGTCTCTTAGAAAAGATTTAAACGGACCTAGTTTGCCACCGTAATTGCCGGCAGATATTTTGATGACACCAGGGCAATTAATGGAGGCTATAACACCAACCTGCATAGCTTTGTTAACCGCTTCTAAGGTTAATCCATTAAGAACAATTTCAAATACACTATTTGCACCTTCTGGAACCACTGTATTGGGGGCAATTGTTCGCAGAGTTGGACAGTAATCTTGATTTGTTGATGCTTTAAGTTTGTATTTCATGGATCCAGCTTTACTTCCTGATCGACATATACCGCCGGGAAAGGGCATAATTACATCAGGAACGTGTTCACGTATTGCATCTACTGCAGCCTCAGATGCAGCTAAAGCCTCAGGCTGAGTTTTAGCGAAAATCATAAAATTACCTCCTGCAACAGCTTCCATAGCGCCAAATCCATCTTCCACTATAAAATTGCCTTCCATGACTGGAATTTTCCAACATTTTCGCCCGCCAACTATAGTTTTCTTTTGAAAGCCATCACCAAAGTACCGAAGGCTACTGCCAATGTTGAGTGTGCGTTTACCAAGTAAGCCGTTAAAAGCTGCAGTTGAGGGACAGGTCATAACACATTGACCAATACGGCCTAACAGTTGACCTTTTAATTCAAACCGGTCACGATTATAAATGTGAATAAGTACACCGGGGCGTTTATCAGGTGTTTGATCGGCAGGAACGGCACATTCAATAGATGCTTCTGCGGATGCAGCAATTACGCTTGTGGCAAAACCTGTGGTTATACTTCCAGCGATTTGTGCCCATTTTTCGTTTTGAGCTGTGATTAAAACTCGTCCTACCCAGAGTGAAAACATTTCAGCAAATGTGTCACTTACTTGGACAGTTTGTTTTGCTGCGGATTTTACGAGAAAAGCTTTTTCTTTATCGTCATAACCGATAATTTCAGGCTTGTTAATGTTTGGTGACATAGAAGAGACCTTAAAATCAGTTGGTACTTGTATAATTTAAGAGTTTTTATAAGAACACATTATTTATCTACCAAAGTGCGATACAAGAAGAGGACAACATAAATAGGCAATTTGCAAAAAAGCTTATCCGATAAACAAAATCTAAAAGCGTATGTTTCAACTAATTGAAGATAGCTTTAGAAGTAGTTGTTGTGTAGGTGATATTTTCCTTTGATGGGTAAGGGGTTATCGCAGAATTGGCAGTGCATATTATCTGTTAGATGCCATTGTGTGATTTCATAGCTGTTACGACGTATTATGAGTTCGTTGCATGCAGGACAGTATGTGTTTTCTGCTACATGACCAAACATGTTTCCAAGGTAGACGAAATGCAGGCCTTCATTTTTAGCTACGAGGTAGGCGTGTTCCATGTCCTCTGTTGGTGTGATTGGAATATGGGACATTTTGTAGTCAGGATGGAAACGTAGTAGGTGGAGAGGTGTAGTTGGGCCTAAGTAGTTGTGTATCCATTGTGACAAGTTTGCTATTTGAGTCATAGAGTCGCCTATCTTAGGTATAATGAGGTTAGTTATTTCAATGTGGATATTGGCCAGTTTAAGTTCTTTTAAGGTTTCAAAGATGGGGTTTACGTCAGGCACTGCAGAATGGGTTTTGTAAAAATCAGGGCTGCCAGCTGCTTTAAAGTCTACAGTTACAGCGTCAAGGTATGGGGTAATGGTTTTTACTGCCTCATGTGTCATGTAACCGTTGGTTACAAATGTATTAAAGAGTCCTTCTTCATGTGCGAGTTTAGCGGTATCGTAAGCGTACTCCATAAAAATTGTAGGTTCAGTATAAGTGTAACTGATGCCTTGACAGTTTGCTTCTTTTGCTGCTTTAATAATTTCTTTTGGAGATAAAGTTTCATTAATAACAGTTAGGTTTTGGCTTATGGTCCAGTTATCGCAGAATTGACAACGAAAATTACATCCCGTTGCAGCAATTGATGCGACCAAAGCACCGGGGTTAAAATGTAATAATGGTTTTTTACCGATAGGATCAACACCAAAAGAAACTGCTTTACCATAATTTAAAGTGTATAAGGTTCCTTTTTGGTGTTTACGGACCATACAGAATCCTGTAGAACCGTCTTTAATTGAACATCGTCTAGCACATAGGCAACATTTTACGGTTTTTTCTGTCTCTTTAATATAAAGCATCGCTATTTTTGTTGACAAAATAAACACACACTCTAAAAAATAAAGTATCTTCTTAAAACTCTTTAGGCGTTTAGGAAGTAAAACAGATAAGAGCCACATACAGAATCTGTATACAAAAGCATCGACAAAACATAGCAGACACTACCACATTATAGCAGAATAATCTCAATCGGGCGGACAAATTACACGACATACGCATGAAAAGTTTTTTGCGATCAAACTTTAAGCGATAAACTTTGAAAATAAAGAGAATTAGTGGGTTAAAATCTGTGCCAGATACCGCACAGGATCACAGCCAACAACAAAACGTTTCTTAACCAAACTAGTAGCACACTTGCAATTAACATCTATTAACCAAAACGCATTTAACACCAATTTACGCAAAATATCAAGATTAAACGCTACAACCTTATCCCTCACCCTACAAACATCCTCCCCAAATATCACATCCAAATGCCAATGCATCACCTCCACCATCCAATAACCCCTAACAGCCCCTGCAATCCATAGGCGAACATCCCCTAACCTTCTTAGGTCTTGAACCTCCACCATCCAATAACCCCTAACAGCCCCTGCAATAACCGCTACATCAAGCTTTAAACTACTAATAAAATACCAACGCTACACCACCACCTCACCATCGGACATAGTAACCGTATACTACAAACCATAACTAACGACCGCAAACCCGCCCAATCCTCCCTCATAGGCAACCAACCAACCAACATTATTGCTTTGCCAATACTCCCGCACCTTCAAGCAACTCATAGCCTTCTCAACCGTTTTATGATACGCACACTTTGCTAACACTTTTGGACAGCAAAAAACAAACTCGTTTCATCATACAATTTTCTCTGATTACCATTAAGCGTTAAAACATAATCAGCTTTTTTCTCCCAAATCTTTGCTGAAATATCTCTGCGTTCTCATAGCATCAATTGTCGCAATGGCATTTTTTTAGGTTTAAATTATCTAAAAGTTCAGGCATAGCCGATATTTCATTGGTTTTATCGTCAACTATTTCTTGTCCTATGGTAAAACCCTAGTTATTTACTGCGCTGACTATGTGGTTTGGTTTTTGGTGTTTATCAGCGTTTCCTTTTTGGGTTTTTCCGTCTATGTGGAAGAGTTTTCGTATTTTTCCGCTTTCATTTGTGTTTAGCATTTGGTTGAATTGTGTTTGAAATTTTTTGCAGATATTTTAGATCGAGCATAGAAAAAGCGCGTTGTATGGTGCTGGTGGCGGGGTGTTTTTTGCATTTTTGGAAAGTACTGTTGTAGTTGCTGTTGATGTACTTTTGCGAACGCATCAATTTCTACAAAGTCGTCTGCGTTTGCTGCCATGGCAAAGAATGCAATTCCTATTATTTCGTTTAGGTGATATTTGATTTTGCCTTGTTGACGTAGGTCTGCTTGATTCATTATCAGTAATTCGTCTAGTAGGTTTGTCATTTTGCTTCTTTGTCAGTATTGTTTACAATATATGCTGAGGTTTATCTAGTTATAAAGTTATCTGTTGTTGGTTATATTTCTAGTTTTAGAAAGATTTATTATGTGTATTTTTATTTGTTTGATTAGTTAATGGCGTAAATTATTTATCTTAAAAACTATGTAACTAATTTTCATGCGTTTGTCGTGGGACAAGTTAGTCTTTGACACACTCCACTAAAAACGAATATAAACACGGCACATTTTTAGCTTTTGAACAAATACGCGACAAAAAACAGAAACCAAATAGACATTAACAAAAAATATAGTTACTCTCTGCTTGAGAGCACTAAAATGTAATCAGCAGTATCTGCACACATGTCGGCAGCCTGTTCAATAAACTCTATCAAATCGTCAAAAATAACCATGGTACCGCAATTCATGTTTGACCCGTATTTGATAAACAATCCTTTGATTCGTAAATATTCAGTATCAATATCAGTTTCAAGGTCACCTACTTGTTTAGCGTCTTTTGCTGATTCGGATGGGTTTGAGGAAATTTTTTCTATACTATTTCGAAGCATTTGCGCAGTGTCTACGAGTTTGCTTGTCATGTAAACAGTTTTTTGGCAGAGTTCAGAAGGGATTTCTGCTTCCATTAACATTTCTATACATCTTGCAGCATCTTTAGAATAGTCAGCTAAGGTATCAAGACGTTTTACAACGTGCAATAAATCTTCGCGATAATCTGAAACTAAAGCTGCACCTTTAGACAATTCAAAAAACGTGTCAGTTCTTAATTGATCCACGTCTTCCTCAGCCAAATACAAATTCTCAACATATTTTTTCGCATCAATCATATTTTTTTCTGAGAAACTTTTCATGGCTTTGTGTAGCCAAGTTACAGTATCAAAAGCCTTAGTTATTTGCTCATGGGCAAGCTCTAAACCTCGGGTTCTTCTGCGAGACTCAAACCAAACATAACTTCTTTTTTCCACAACAACACATCCTAAAGTATACAACACATAATTGCGGATATAAACATGCTTTTCTAATTTACAAACAAATCAAGCCAACGAGTCAAGAACCAATTTAGCTAAAGCCGTTTTTGATGCTAAATCCGTCATTAAAGTGTTACCAACAACCACTTTAACGCCTAACGCTTCAATTCGACCCTGCTCAGTCGCATCTAAAAAGTCAATCACGAAAACATCCAAAAAATCAGCATACAATTTTGCAACACCAAAAGCAGAAACCTCAACCCCTAAACTGTGAAGAAGTTTATCAGCTGGGCCCTTAATAGGAGCACCTGCAATAATGGGACTAACAGCAATTTTTTTAGCAAAAGTCTTCCGTAGAGCATCACGCACACCCTGAATAGATAAAATAGTACCAATACTCACAACAGGGTTACTGGGACAAATAATTACAAGATCAGAACGCATTATTGCATCGATTACACCCGCAGCAGGCTTGGCTGACTCTACACCAACAAACTCTACGCCTAACACCGTATCCTTGGCTTCCCGCTTAACTAAATACTCCTCGAAATGAACAAGCCCATCTGGTATACGTACATAAGTAGTAAAAGGATCATCAGTCATCGGCAAAATCTTTAACTTGAGACCCAGATCACAACCCACTTTAGCAGATACCTGTGATAAAGATGCGCCCGCCCGTAACATACTGGTACGTAAAACGCTAGTAGCAAAATCTTTATCACCAAGATTAAACCAACCCACCTCACCAAACAACTTTAACATTTCCAAACAGCAAAATGTATCGCCCTTAATACCCCACCCCTTCACATCATCAACAACACCCGCAAGCGTATACGTTACAATATCGATATCAGGAGAAATATGCAGCCCAAACAAATTAACATCATCTCCAGTATTTACAACAACCGTCAAATCCTCTGGCCTAACCAATGGAAACAAACCAGTCAAAAACCGAGCTGCACCCACACCACCTGCCAAAACAGTAACCAACATAAAAATGCATCACCTCAATCAACAAAAACGTTTTTCAGACACCCAACACTCAGACCTACCCTGCTCACCAACCACAATCTCTTTCTTAAAAATAGGCGCCTCACACTTATACCGCTCAACCGCCTCACGCAATACAGAAAACACATGCTCACGATGAGAACCCGCAACCGCGACATACACTAAATCGTCACCAACACTAAACTCGCCAACAAAATGATGAATTTGCACATCAATAATACCAGATCTGCAAGATAAATCATCACAAATACCACCTAAAACCTCATCAGCTTTCTCTTCATATGCCTCCAAAACAAGTTTCTCCACTTGCACCCCATCCTCAAAAGTTTCACCCCTCACCACACCAATAAATAAACCAATAGCACCAGCCCGACCAAAATCCGCTCTACCTTTAATACTCTCAATCACATCATTAACATTTAACGAACCCTTTTCATGAATACCCACACGATTAACCATAAAACGCCCACACAATGGTATAAATTAACGCAAATACCTTTTAAAACCATTTAAAAACAAAAAAAGAAGAATTTACTCTTCGTCTTCTATTTCTTCTTCGACTTGTTCAGCCTCAATACCAGCATCTTCATCAGCTTCAAGGTCAACTGATTCAGCTATTTCATCTGCATCGGGCTCAACTTCTTCAACATTTGACATACCATCAGCTAACACAAGTTCTGAAGCATTTGCTGGTGCAACAACAAGCTTTGACTTGCGTATACCAACATGACGTAAAGGCGCAATCTGTTTTGATTCATTATAGATATCAGAAGCAATCTTACCTAGGACCATTTCTTGAACAAATTGATCCATAGTGAGCGCAGACGCTTTTTCTTTAATAATTCTTATCATGATATTGCGAATAAATTTTTCTTGTGAAGTTTTAATGCGTGAAAGGGTTAATGCTGAAACAGCAATTCGCAACTTGAAACCATCTTTAGTTGTTAGATTAAACAAACCATCCACTTTAGTTGTTCTTCGTCTAACTAAGCTACGTAAGAAATCACGTGAATACTCGTGACCTTTGAACAGAGTTTTAGCTGTTTTGCCATCCATTGCGCTTATTTGGAAGAACATTTTCAAATAATGATGAGAGAAGTCACCTGTAATATCGTACAGTGTAGCTTCAACAACTCTACCAATTAGTCGATCGGCTGTTTCTGCTGGTACAGCACCTAAATCAATGTTACCAAAGAATGATGGTGCTACTACGTTGTACCATGATTTGCTTCGCCATTTATCGCGTATATGTTTTGCTTTTGAAGTCTTTGTAGACAAAGTAATCCTCCGGACGTCCTCAACATTCTCAAAGCAATATAAAAGGGTTTATTGATTTTTAACTATTTTTTCAAAATCACCCATATATTTTCGAAGTGCATAAGGAACATTTATTGAGCCGTCTTCATTTTGATTATTCTCAAGCAATGCAACCATCGTTCTTCCAGTAGCAATAGCAGTAGAATTAAGCGTATGCAAGAAACCCTTCGGTGGCGCACCCTCCTTCTCACGATAACGAATACCTAAACGCCTCGCCTGATAATCAGTACAGTTACTACAGCTAACAACTTCACAGTAATCATTCTGTGCA
>JAITMO010000191.1 GCA_031277345.1 Candidatus Bathycorpusculum soli | reverse complement strand
CATTGATGATTGGGTTGTTTTTGTTAAAGTTTTGTTCAAAAAGTGTCATGTTATTGGTAAACTTTGCACAGTTGTTATTGAGCAGGATAGTGATGCTTGGTGTCATTTGGGTTGGTTTGCATGTCGAACTGGAGTGGTTTTCAAGTGTAACAAAATGGTTAATACATCTTATTCTGGCAAGCACTAACCACGTCTGAGGTCTTTGCTTAAATCCAAACAACAGCACTATCTCCCTATAGATGAAAACTCTCGAATTTACATTATCAAAAATATGGATGTATTCCGCATCTTGAATTTATTCGAAATGCTTGTTATAATGAGCAATATGTACATTTTTTTGTGTTGCATCTATTTTAGCTGGCTCAGAAATCTCACCTACTACTAGACAGACAACTTTCGTGCTGTCAGTCAACACGGAACTCATTGCAGAACAAATATTATAATTAAAACTATTAACTCCACCTGACTTAAAACCCCATTCACCAATAACAAATATAACTTTATCAGTTTTTGAGTTGCTTTCGTTACTTGTTGGTGTTTTGTCTACTAAACTTTTTTTGAACTTTACAATTTGGTTGCGAACTCCTGTATAATTCTTTAGGAAAAGGAGGTGTATCGTCAAGCGTTTTGTGATACGGTATTTTTTTAACTTCTTTTTTGGACGTACCAAGTAAAACTGTGACATGTGTTTCATTAATATGCCCTATTTTTGTCACATCAGTTTTCACTATTTGCTCCTCTATTTTTAAACATCTTGCAGGTGTTATTTGTTCTTAATTTGGAACATATTTTTCGTCACTTTTATTTCCGTTCGGTACAAGAGCAGAGGATTCATCATTTATGGTGTTCTGTGTAGACACGCTAAGGCGACGTATTGCTTCGTCTCTACCCCAAATTAAAGCAGCCAATCCAGAAGGAACTAACGGATGATTTTGGTTTCCAATTAACTCACTAAAAGCGGTGTCATCGCATAATTTGTACCATTCGATATCGTCTTCTGATTCATAGCTTTTTTGATAACTTGTATACAACTCACCAGAATACGTATCATTAAGTATTAATAAATACGTTATTTCTGGGCGCATTCGTAAAACATCAAAAGCTACTCCAGTAGGAACTAAAAGAACACCTGGTCGTTCGTTAAGAATATCGTTTATTATTTTTCTAAGAAGCGTTGTTTTTGTCTCTTTTTTCTCCAGTATATCAAAAAGAGATTCATTAGGTACGTTTCTGTCATATCGTAGTTCTTCTTCACCTAAAAGTTCTTCCCCAAATTCGCGTAAAACTTGCAGTTCGGGCTTCATATCGTGACCGCCTGGTTTAAAATCCCAGTCACATGGTTGGTATGTACCTGCTGGAATAACAGTGCGATCATGTCCGCCTGCAGCTTTTTTACATGAATTTTTCGTGATAGAATACATATATTCGTTATTATATTTAATTACGGTTAACGTAGACACACCTAAACCAGCATAATAACTGTCAAACACAAACGAATCATTCTGTACTATCTTGTACAATTGGTTCTTCCAACAAGTTATTTCGTTAGAAAACTCGGGGAATATTTCTTGCTCAATGTCAACCATTTCGGGCTGAGTGTAAAAGTATTTTTCTGGGAAAAATCGCACCAAGTTGAAAAAATTCACATTGGCAGTACCAAGTACGCTGAAGTAGTAACATGTGTTTAAATGCAATACATTATTCTCAATTGAATCCAAAGTATATGTAGGACCGTCGGTTAACTCGACATAACCCAAGTCTCCTATCCATTTCATAAATTCACTACGGCGTTTCTGGAATTCATCATTATTATTAATAACCCGTTGGGATTTTTCGCTTTTGACACATTTTAAATTTGTTTGTTTTAATAACTGTATAAAGGGTAATACGTGATTCTGATAAGTTGATGCATTATCATTAGCCAGTTTATTGAATATATCGGGTGCTTGCTCAGGAAGATATTTTTCCAGTAAAAAAGGTAACACTTTTTTATAAAAAATTTTAGTTCTCCAACAGAGCTTTTCTTTTTCATTTTTGAAAAATTCTTCGGAGAAGTCTGCTTCAATTTTCCGACATACCACTAACTCTTTAAAGTCAGTTGCGTCACATACACGTTCTACACTTTGTACTGTCTTTCGGATAGCCGTCAAAACGTCTTTAATTATTTTAGCAACATTATCCGAATCCGTTTTATAGTTCGTTTTAGATACTACCAGCTTAGCAGTATCGTCTTCTATGTATATACATTCAAAACATTTGAGTTTATTCCAATGATCTATACTATCCTGTATTTTCATTTTTTCGGTAGCACTAATTGATATATCTGAAGGGTTCTCAATCATTTGTGACAGTTTAACTAAATCGGAACCGTTTTCTTTTGGGAAGCGTTTTATAGTTACATCTAATCCGTCTGCTATCCGTAAAATGCCTGCAAGTATTTTTACTCGTATATTCAAACCGCGTGGATCATTTATCATCTCAAATGTGTTTATTGTTTTAGTTTGTTTTGTGCGTGGATCAATTTCTCTAACGTCACAGTGAGCTTGGATAATATCACATACAGCGTTAATTTGACCTTGATCAAAAATGCCACTGTAGTCCCAACCATTATTTTCACACAATTTCCTGAACATTTGAGCAGACGTGCGAGAATGACAACCTCTGGCCACTTCGTCAACACATGGGTCTTGCATAGAATAATCGTGAAATAACACTGCAACATCAAGCAAAAACAATTCGTCATCTGAAAGTTTGCGTGAACTTTCTGATGTTTTACATTTCTTTAACGAGATTAACCCGCTTATGGCATCGTATATATTGAAGCAATGGTGTGAGAAATTATGCATAGTAAACAAGATTGCCTCATTCATAATGTGTCTATCTAAGTCTTGTTGTGCGCGCTCGGCAAGTTGTATCCAATGTTTACGTCGTTTTCCGCTTAATCGTTGAATACACTTAAATTGCTTGAAATCAGCTATTTGTCGCTTAATACTTTTTTCCTCCAGACATATTTAAAGATATTACATTTCATATATTTAGCTTCAGTAAAAATGTGTCGTTATATCTCGCTGTATAGCTATTAATAAACAACAAACTCAACCTTCAACACAACAAAATCAAACCAACACCAACACAACCTACACAAATCCACTTACAACGCAAGTGGAAAACAAGAAGTGGGAAATAGAATAAAAAATGTCTGATGCTATAATGTTGGGGAATAAGTAGACTCGATTGATGTGGTATACAATATTTCTGTTAATATATTTCATAAGCAAATTTTTGTTGTCATATAGGTGAGTTTTTGAAACGTTTAATTATGAATAAAGTTGTATAAAAATTTTTCATGTTTTCCATACAGCACAAACAAGTTTAAATCCATTTCACAACATTAATTGCCACAAAGGTTTATTGTTTAATGAATCCTCAACATTTTTGGATAAATAACTGTTCTAATATTTTGACACTTTACATTTTCAAAAATTTTTTTATAACGCACATATTTATGGAAAAATGTTTAAATTACATTATTTTCAATCATGATATTCGTATTTTTAAGTATGAAAGTGTTATTTGTTAAAAAATGGGTGTAAAAACTTTATTTGGATGGTGGGGCCGCTAGAATTTGAACCCCAAACTTTCATGGAGATATCACCATAACAACCCCTTTTTCAGATGTGTTCTGAAAAATACAAAACATAGGTATTTTCTTACACTGCCTGTGATCGAAGGTTTACATAGGTCCAATTTTTTTCATGAAGTAACCTCTGCAATTATTCTGGATTAAGTATTTTTTTGACGTCTTGGGCGAAGACTGCTTCTTGATATTCTAAAACTCCTTTAGCTGCTTGCTTGTCTAAACTTAAATCTGTTCTCGTCATTACGACCATTTCTTGTGGAATTGAAAGGTTGCTAGCAACTTCCATAAGGCCACTACCCCACTCACAGTTATGAAGTCTAAAATCATCAATTACATTTACATAATTTAGAAATTTTCCGGGCCTTAGAAAAACTAGCAATTCTCTAAGGGTTTGTATGGGTTTTTCCTCTTCAAAACGCTTCTTTAACCCTATGTATTGTCTATACTGCTGAATAAATTTGCCTACCGCACGAGGATCTTGTTCATTTAATAAGTCATCTTCAAGTTTTCTTATTTGCTTGAAAATTTTCAGAGAGGGCAAAGCTACATCTATGCTCTCTTGTATGTGGACACGAGCAGCTACAGGATAATCTTCAACCTCAACTGATGAAAAACCGCGAGTTAGACTCGGAGGATCTATCAGTTGTGCAGAAAGATGGTATCTTTTCCCATCCTTAAATGGTTCGGGCGAAGAACGTTGATGAACTAAAGCATTGAACGCGCTTTCATGCATTCTGTAGTAAATTTCTAGCCGAAACATTTCTAAATCTAAGCATTTTTTAAAATCAATTGCAATTTGATTGTTGCACTCAGTTTTAACTTCAGCAGTGATTTCTCTAGGAATAGGCTTTAGAGCATGAACTTTTACGTTATAAACACCATTGCTCGGAAATGTCAGTTGATTCTTAAATCGTTTATTAACCCATTTGGCAAAGGCGTTACCTACGGTAACTGTCGATATATAGACTCCAAGAGACTTCCTGCATTCCAGCCTAAGTGCATCTTCTTTTTCAGCTTTAATATAAGATGATAACTTTTTTCCTACATCAAGGAGATCTTTAACATCTTTCACTGACATTTTCATTTCCTATTGAGAATTGTATAAGCTCTTTCAATGGAATCAAAGTATCTTCTGTTGCCACTAAACGGGTTCTTATTTTAATAGGTTTAACACAATTATGCCCTAAAAGATCGTAAAATTTCAATGTGCATTTCAATATCCCTCCACCTTTAGGAACTGCTGCACATAAGAACGGGGAATTAAGAAAAGCTTTAGTGGTTGTTCCCGCTTCTATGTATTCAAATATTGGAATCAGAATAGAATTTTTGACTTTTTTTTTGTTCCATAATCGCTGAAACATAAACATAAGCTAATGCTTCTGTGAAGTCTTTGTCTTCCTTAATTTTCTCCATTTTATGTTGAATCGATTTTATAATTTGATTGAAAGATTGTTTATCTTGATCTTCCGTTTTGAACAACGAGAGTAGGTCTGAATGCTGAGGATACTCCTTCTGTAATGCTTTCATACCTTCGATAACTGCCATAGCAAATCTCTCCATCGTTGTTAGAACTTCTGGGGGTAATTTTAATTCTAATCCACCTTTTAAGGGCGAGATATCTATGTTTACGCTGGCCGCACCTTCTATGTTTATCTTAATGAACTCTTGACTCTTTTTTAGGGGTACACTAATTGAAGCTGGTTGATTAATAAGGAATGCTCGAGCTGAATGTAATATTCTATCTTATCTCAACGATGTGGCTGTACCATTTGAGTACGCTATATCAAGAGCCAAACATGCTTGCTGAGATGGGCTCTCATTAAGCGCTGTTGCTATTGATGTTGAAAGTGTTCCTCCGATGTACCCAGATGACTTCAGAGCCTATTTCCTTATGATTGCACCTCCATCAATTTTTTCATGTTCGCTAACATTGAATAAACGCACAATAGACTTGAAACCAGTATATTGCAATTTAATTTTGTCAATAGACGCATCTTTCCACAAAAAGTAAAATGGAACTTTCTCACCCTGTAAAATATCCTCACCTAGATAAAACTCAATAGCTGGTTTTGTTTCTGAATTTTCTAAATCAGTGCTTGTCAACTGACTTGCCACTGCAGTTGTGCTTTTAACCGTCTTTTGAAGTTTACTCCTCATTGTCATTTTCTTCAGATAACCTCTTTCCATCTATTTCAATAGCATTTTGTAATTCCCGTAACTTGTTTTCTAAAACTTTCTTATCAGGCAAATGCAACTTATAATCTGCTATAAGCGCAGGCGATAAACTGCGCCTTAACGCGTATTCCACAACAGTATCGTCTTTGGCGGTACAAAGAATTAGACCGACACTTGGATTTTCATGCGCTAGTTTTACATCACTATCTAATGCTTCCAAATAAAATTCAATCTGTCCAAGATGTTCTGGCTCAAATCTACCAACTTTTAGCTCAATAGCAACTAAACATCGCAATTCTCTATTGAAAAATAATAAATCAATAAAAAAGTCCGTATTACCAACTTGAACACGATAATCCTCACCAACAAACGCAAAATTTCGGCCAAATTCCAAAATGAAATCCTTTAAATTTGAAACTATTGCTTTTTGCAAATCGCGTTCCTTGTATTTTTTCGGTAAATCAATAAATTCCAATGAATAACTATCTCGCAAAGCTTTTAATCCATCAGCACGACCAACAAACGGTTTATTCACAATATCTTTTATCGTATCACGCTCAAAAACCAAAGCGTTAATTTGCCGATCTAATTCACGAGAAGAATACTTGTTTTGCCTTGCAAAGTTTAAATAAAATTCGCGTTCCTCATCAGTTTTAGCTTTCACCATAATAGTGAGGTTGTTTGTCCAGCTAATTTCTCTCAGCAGTGCTGATAGTTTTTGATTGTGACAATAAGTTTCATAGAGTCTTTTCATGCGCCAAATGTTTTGTGCGGAAAAGCCGTTCACACCTGCGTGATGTTTTTGCATAAATAATGAGAAATCTTCAACAACAGATTTGCCCAGCCATCGGTTTTAACTTTTTCACTTAGGTATTTGCCAATTTCCCAATACATATCAACAACAACATGGTTAACTGCGTAGTCAGCTTTTGCTTTTGCTTTTTCATAGATTTCAAGTAACTCGCTGAATTCTTTGTTCCATTTTTGGGCTAATTCGTCAGGCATACTGGATCGCTTCCTAAAACTCTCAACGCGTTAAGAGTTTTGTTGATAAACAGGATTTTAACATAAACAACAATAAACTTGAGTTATATTTTATTTTATCGACACTAATTAACGATTTTTGTTCGTGTGTTCTGGTTTTCCTGTTTCTCTAAAATAACTACGGATCTTCTGCTAATTTTTCGGTACTATTTACTATTGGTAATTCTTTGGTGGTGATGTCAAAAGTGAATGTCGGTTGTGCATTAACTAATGGGTATGTGACCAGCTTAATTGTGCCGCTATTGGCGTCATAATTTCAAACTCTGGAATAGCAGTAATCTCGTTATTTGTTCTTTACCGATTTTTGGTCCAAACAGAAACCGTTCTCATCTATCACACTAACTATGATTGGCCTTTTGTTTGTCGTTACCGTTGCCACATTGAGTTTTACCATCGATGGAGAAAATTTTACGTACCTTTTCTTCTTCTCCACTGTTTAGTGGGTTGTTGAATTGTTTTTGGAAAGATTGTAGATGTTTGGGGATAGTATGGTAAAGGTGTGGTGTGGTGTGTGGTGTTGGTGGGTGGGTGTGCTGTGTTTTAGTGTGATTATTGTTTTTAGCTTGTGTTTGGTGTTCTTCTGCAAAGTTGGTGGTGTCTTCGTACGTTGTTTGTGTTGGTTGTCATGGTAAAAAATGCTATGCCTATTATTTCGCTTAGGGCATGTTTGATTTTTTTTGTTGTCGTGCATCATAGTTGTTTGTTATTTGCAGGTATTCTATTATTTTTTGTATTTTGCTCAATTTTTAAAATTGTGTATGAAAATTATTGTTGTAAACTAGTTGTAATTGTATCGTAAGATAGATTATAGAAAAATTATTTTTCAAAAAAACGCGATTACATCTGCAGACTAAATTTCATGCGTACGACGTGAAACAAACAAGCTCAAACAACAAATAGATCTTCATGACATGCAGATAAATTACACTATTTGGTCAACTTTTTTTATGTTTAGTTAGAGAAATTATGGTTCTGCTGTGAGAACATGCGGTTCTGTAGAGAGAATTATAAGGCATGTTCTCATATGAAGTATTGTTGATTAGCATGAAGTCACACATTCGTTTAGTCTTTTGTAGTATTATTGCTATCATACTTGGGTTAGTTATTGCTTATCCCCTCTACGCTTCAAATGTTGTTATGCACAAAAACCCTGATGACTATTTGGGTGTAGATGTTGTTTACGCTTATTTTTCAACGCAG
>JAITMO010000165.1 GCA_031277345.1 Candidatus Bathycorpusculum soli | reverse complement strand
TATTTACCTTTTTTGTGATGTGCTTATCCTGTTCTCTTTGATGGTGTGTACATTTTGGGTTTTGACAAACTATATTAACTTGGCTTCTTGGTTTTCTCCTATGCATATCGTCCACAGATAACACTGAAGCAAACAAACTACATAAAAATATCATACATTAGGACATTACCTTACAACTTGATCATTGTGACAGGATGCTTGTTACGTAGTTGTGAATTAGAATGTTTCTTTGTGGATAAGTGGTTATAGCATATCATTTCTGTGTTTGTCGTTGTATTTCTGCATAGGGATAATCTATGGAGTTGAGTTTTATTTGGTGGTTGTATGACATTTGCAATTTTGATATTATTGTAGCAGTAGATGTTTTGTCTAGTTTAATGTGTATTTTTGGCTCCATTTTAGGTTTGTGAAGAAACGGTTAGCATGTTTTGGCCTCTTTTGTAGACGACGATGAAGTGAATTAAACTCCTGTAACAATAAGAAATATTAAATGTATTGTTATTCATATGTTGAGAGGTGTTATATGTTGGCTACTCTATCAATGGTTGCTCGCAGTTTAGCTCGAAAAAAGAATCGAACCATCATAATAATTGTTGCATTAACATTTGCGTTAACCTTGATAACTGTTTTACCGTCCAGTATCAACGCAAGACAAAGCCTCACACAAAGAGCGCTTGATAGTCTAATTTTTAGTGCAGATTTACTAAAGGATCAAGTAACGTTGTCGGCAACCGAAATAGAATGTAGCTACCCAATAACAACAACCTTATCCATGTCCAAAGGCAGTTCACTTCTTGAAGACGGCACACTTATAGATATAGTGCTACAAGACACAATGAGTGCATCTTTAAGTGCCAATATTGCCTCACTTACCGATGTTGTCGATGTTGTACCCATGCGCATAGAGTGGCGCACAGAAAGCCAACTCTACAACATTTATGGTATAGACATAAATAACGATGTTTTTCAAAAGAATCCCTCTATTTTACCCTCAAACATTACCGCTGGTCGCAATTTACAAGCTGGAGATAGAGGAGTCGTAGTTATAGATGAATTTCTTGCTAAGAATGCCATGCCTGACGGAAAGTTTGAAACACAGGAAGAGTATGAAGCGAATATAGCTGAATGGCAGGCTAAAGAGTACGTGTTTAATGTTGGGGATTCTTTTGAGGTTTTAGGTCGTAAATTTACAGTGATCGGTATTGAGGGGGACGCTCTTAATTATCGTACTAATGGCGTTACTATGAGTTTGGAGGATTTACAGTCTATTACGAGTAACACTGGTAGAGTGTCGTCTCTTAAGGTGTTTGTTAATGATGCTGACAATGTGAATAGTGTGGTAGCACGGATTAAAGCTTTAGATTCGGAATTGGTGGTCTCTTCTGGTTTTACTCAGTTAAATACTGTACAGCCCTTGCAGGATCAGGTTGCCTCGTTGATTGTGGTGGCTCAAAATAATTTAAATCATGTTCGAAACATCGGGTTGGCTGAGATAGGTGTTAGTATAGTTGCTGTTGTATCAGTAATATTGTTTATGATGCTTTATAGTGTGCGTGAGCGTACGCGTGAGATTGGGACGTTAAAAGCGTTGGGGGCTAGTACATCTAGAGTTTTGTGTCAGTTTATGCTTGAAGGTATATTGTTAAGTGTTGTGGCAGTAGTAATTGCTATTGCAGTTAGCGTTTTTGTGCTACCTCAACTATCAAGTCTAATACTGCCTGTCCCCATTCAAGAAGGCGTTGCTTTAGCTTGGGATGCAAATGGAGTAATGTATTTGGGTCGTACTACTGTTGGGTCTATGCCTTTTTTGTCTGGTGAGGCACCTAGAGTTATTGATGCTTCTTTGGGTGTTGGGTGGTTGTTGCTAAGTTTTGGATTGGCTGTGGTGTTGGGTGCGCTTGGTAGTTTGTATCCTGCTTTGAAGGCTGCTAGAACTAAACCTGCGGAGGCTATGAGATATGAATAATACTGATTTAGTGTTAAAAATTGAAAATCTAACTAAAATCTATAAACTTGGCAAAAAAAACGTTACACCCTTAGCTAATCTTGATTTGGATGTGAAGCAGGGTGAGTTTGTGTCTGTTATGGGACCGTCTGGTAGCGGTAAAACCACCCTACTAAACATTATCGGCTGTATTGACCGTGCGTCAGAGGGAAGAGTGTTTTTAAATGGAACAGATATTACCAGTTTTTCCGAGTCTAACCTATACAAGATTCGCAGAGATAATATTGGATTTGTGTTTCAAAGTTTTAATTTGTTACCTTATCTTAATGCTATGGAGAATGTAGAGTTGGCTATGGAGCTTTCAGGCAAGTTTGCTGGTCAGCGTAAGGCGCGGGCTTTGGAGCTTTTGTCGCTTGTGGGTTTGGGTGGTCGTGAGTTGCATCGGCCTGCGCGTTTAAGTCAGGGGGAGCAACAGCGTGTGGCTATTGCTCGTGCGTTAGCTAATGATCCAGCAGTTATTTTGGCTGATGAACCTACAGGTAATTTGGATGTTGCAAATAAGGACGAGATTATTAGGTTGCTTTTGGAGCTCAATGTAAAGCAGGGTACAACTATTATTATGGTAACTCATGATGAGCAGGTTGCAGCGCAAACTCATCGTCTACTATATTTGCAGGGTGGAAAAATTGTTAAAGATAAACAACAAAAAATTAATGTTGGCATATTGAGCTAAAGATTAGATTAAACAAGGTGTTATGGTATAATGAATTTAAAGTTTAAAAAAGTTATTAGTTATTTTAGTGTGTTTATTTTTTTGTGTGCTTTTTTGTTTGTTGGATCCGCTCAGGCTGAAAGCATGTCCTTAGTAACTGTTGGAGGAGAGCCTTATGCTTTGGCGATAACACCTGATGGTAAATATGTCTATGTTCCTAATGGCGAGGATGTTGCAGTAATCGATACAGCATCTAATAAGGTGATATCGAGGATAGCTGTTGAGGGTGTGCCCTATGATGTGGTGGCGTTGCCTAATGGAGAGTATGTTTATGTTGCAAATCGTGCTTTTGATAATGGGGGGTTGGTTTCTGTTATAAGTGTCTCCTCTAACACGGTAACATCAACAGTAAATGTTGGTGGTGACCCTATTGGTGTGGTGGTTTCGTCTGATGGAGAATACGTTTATGTGTTAAAAAGTGAATTTATGCCTGCTGGAGGAGGGAGCTATAACGCAGTTGGTGTAGTTTCAGTGATAAGTACATCTACCAATACTGTTTTATCCTCAATATCTCTTGGGAAACACTCGTCTGGTTTGGCGGTATCACCTAATGGAGAGTATCTGTATGTTACAACAGCCGATGGGTCGTTTTCTGTTGTTGACATTTCTCTTAAAACTGAAACTGCAACTATAAAAATCGGAAATTCCTCTCTTGGTGATGTGGCGGTATCATCTAATGGGTTGTATGCTTATGTATTGGGTCTTTCGGATGTTTCTGTAATAAATACTGATAGCAATGAGGTGGTTGCAACGATACCTGATTTGGGGTCTCCTAATGGTTTGGTGTTATCGCCTGATGGTAACTATGTTTATGTTACTGAGAATTGGAATAAGACTGTTTCAGCAATAAACACAGCTACACATCTTGTCGAGTTTTCTATAAGTGCTGGAGAGAATCCTTATGGTGTAACAGTGTCACCTGACGGCAAGAAACTATACGTATCTAATCTTGATTATGTTCCATCGGATTCTTTTGGTGTTAATTATGTTGGCACAGTTTCAATGATTAGCACTGGGCAAAATGCAGGTGTAATAGACTCTTTTTCTCTTCAATCGTTAATAGTTGTTGTGGTGTGTGTTGTTGTAGCTGTGATTGTTTTTTTGGTGGTTATGCGTTTAAAGCGTAAATCTAAAGCATCTTTTCCAACAAATCCAGATGTAGCAAGTAACACATTAGTCAAGCTCTGTCTAATTGAGCAGTGTTGTGTTTTTGTTTAGTGTATGGTGTGTGTTGTTGTGGTGGAGTTTGTGCGTAGGGCGGTTCGGGCGGTTTTTAGGCGTTGGGCACGCTCAGTTTTAGTGATTGGAGTCTTGTGTTTTATTTTTGCATTATTATTTTCTATTCCGCCTAGTATTGTTGCAAGTAGAGAAACTACACAACAAACAATTGATGTTTTAATTGCTAACGCAAAAGAAGTTAATGCTACGGTAGGTGTTGTGGCAACACAAATAAACTGTCGCTTACCCGAAGTTACTGTTCCTGTTTTGGACTCAGATAATGAGACTATGGTAATGCAGGTGGTGAAGCCACTTATGAATACGACCCAGTATGCAAATAACATTTCTTCAATTCCTCATGTTAAGGCGTTGTTTGCTTTGTATGAAACAGAGGTTAATGTGTCTGGGTTTGTGTTTGATGTTTGTGGGTTGCCTGTGGATGATTCTTCTTTGTTTGTTACGGGTTCTTTGCTTTTGCCTTCTAATGTGACTTTGGGGCGTAATTTAGCGGTTGATGATGTGGGTGTTGTGGTGTTGCATGAGCGTGTTGCGGACTATTTTGATGTGGATGTAGGTGGAACTGTAAAAATTTTAGGTAAGTCTTTTAGGGTGGTTGGTGTTGAGGGTTATACTGCTCTTAATCGTACAGTAGTTTATGTTGGTCTTGATGATGTTTGGATGGTGACTAATAATACTGGAAATGCAACAAGTGTCAGGGTGTTTGTTGATGATGTAGCTAATGTGGAGGAGGTTGCTAATTGTCTTAGTGTGGATTTTTCTGAGTTGTCGATTTCTTTTTCTGCGGGTTTGGTTTATTCGGTTTTGCAGATGCAGTCTGCTACTAATGCGCAGTTAGAGTTGGTGCAGGCTACTATGCAGGAGATTGAGCGTATGGGAGTTTTGGAGTTGGGGGTTGTGGTGGTGGTTGCTTGTTTGCTTGTTTTGTTTGTTATGTTGTATACGGTTCGTGAGCGTACTAGGGAGGTTGGGACGTTGAGGGCTTTGGGGGCTAGTGGGTTTGGGGTTTTGGGGCAGTTTATGTTTGAGGGTGTGCTTCTTAGTTTTGTTGCGGGATTGTTGGGGGTGGTTGTTGGCGGGGTTGGAACGCCTTTTTTTGCTGGGTTGCTTCTTCCGGATCCTGTGGTGGTGGATGGAGTTTTGTTTGGTGGGTTTTTGGCGGGTTTGTCTTTTGAGTTTGTGTTGTTTAGTTTTGGGGTAGCGGTGTTATTGGGTGTACTGGGTAGTTTATATCCAGCATGGAGAGCATCAAGAATAAGACCTGCTGAAGCAATGCGATATGACTAACCATGTAAAACTCAAAAGTAACCTTCAAGACATCCCGATGTATCTATCGCAATAATAGTTCTGTTGTAAATCTAATTTGTGACAAAGTTGTGTTGTGTATTTTGTATTTTTTGTTTTGTTGGCGAGTTTTTTTGTTAGATCAGTTAACAAATAACTTGAACAAATAGTCAAAGATATTAATGGTGTTCTGTCATTATAGCAACTTAACTTTTTATTGTTTATATCCGCAGTGTTTGGTCCAAGAGGTAATTAGATTTGGCGAAACATTTGACAGGACGGAGTGTATGGCGGTGATTAGAGTTTCCACAGTTC
>JAITMO010000142.1 GCA_031277345.1 Candidatus Bathycorpusculum soli | reverse complement strand
CCACCAGTAATAGTAAAGTTTGCATAGTTATATACACCACCACCATTTGTAGCGGTGTTGTTATAAAGCTCACCACCAGACATGATAAAGATACCGTTGTTATACACACCACCACCATTATTGGTAACGGTGTTGTTAAAGATTCTACCACTATATAGGGTAAGTTTGCCGTTATTATTGACAGTTACTCCAGTGCCTTTAGCATTAGCTGTATGAGTTACAATAATGCCATCAAGTACTAACTCACCATAAGCTTCAACAGTAATAGTGCTTTGACCATCTGCACCCCTCAAGTTGTAGAGAACAGAATTACTATCACTCGTTAAAGTAATGTTCTTGTCCGCAGGAATTTTAAGTGCTTCTGTAAGTGTAATATCCCTATCAATAGCAATAACAGTAGACTCTCCATCTGGAGCATTTTTAACAGCATCAAAAAGTTCTCCTTGAGAAGTAACCACTACAGGAGCCCCTAATGCAAAAGGAGAAGCGCTATTAAATATAGAGGCGGGGGGTAAAGATATTAACGCTACCATAAACAACAAAGTAACAACAGAAAGAACTTTTCTATTGTATAGGCAACGCAAATTAAGTTTAGATTTAATATTCATATTCATATATATACCTCTGCAAATTATCATATCATTCTTTTTATGTAATCTACCAAAACACTACTTATATACATTGCCACAAATTAGCCCCCTCTCAAAATACACAGTCAAGTGCAAACACAAAAAAATAGCAAATAAAGAAAAATTTTACTAAATCAACAGAAAATTTGCTAATTACATGTACTAAATTTCTACACTACCTACATAGTAATGTCCAGATACTTCTTTTGGGTTAGTTGCCTCAAAGAATCGGAAATGTTCACTATTAACAACATACAAATGCGCTAAAGCAATACCAATATCGATTTCATACATTTTTGCCAGACGCTTAATTGTAAGCATTCCAGGTTTTTTGCAATAAACATGCATTGTGTTATCCTCTGTAACAAAATAATAGTTTTGCATGTTCATAGCAGAAGGAGCAAGACGCACAACTTCAAGACGACTATCTGCAACATCAGATATTTTATCTAAAGATTTACGTTTAAAATCAACAGACTCACGATAAAGACTCTCGGCAGGGTTTCCAAACGCAAACGCTATAACAAACTCCAGGCCATTGACTGATTTTTCAGCGGGTTGGGCCATTCCAAACCAGCAACCACCTAAACCAATACTTGACAAATACAAATCCACCTGCTGCAACATAAAACCAACATTAACCAAATATCCAGGCTTGTTTTCGCTATAAGCAACAATATAATGAGGAGATTTAAGAGAGAAGGTGAATTTTAAGTGTTCTTTACCTACAATATCAAAATTTACTTTAATGTCAGGATAAAGAGGTTTAACGTTTAAAAAGAAATTTTGAATGTTATTAAGTGTTTGTTCATCTATACATGTAGAATGATATTTTCGAATAGATTTTCTTTTAGATATTACATCTTTTAAAGACATAAAATAGCCTCATTTAGATATGTACTTGCTTGCCTCTTTTATAGACAACGGGTTTAATTGATTGTGATATTTTGTTAGAAAATTATGTACCCATTTAGGATTTGTTTTGCTATATTCACGTAAGCTCCATCCAATTGCTTTATTGACAAAAAATTCTTTGTGACCTAAATTGTTAAGAAGGATCTGTTCAAATAATTCTACATTAGTTTTTTCTTTTCGTGCTAACTGATGGTCTATAGCAATACGTCGCAACCAAAAATTCTCATCAACACTCCAAGCAAGTAGGATGTCATTAACTATAGGAAACTGTAGAGCAATCGTGCCAAAAATTTTGTCTAAGCAATCAATTGTATCCCACCAGGATTTTGTAGTGGTTAAATGTTTTAGTTGTGAAATATCGTTAGGCGTTAATAGTTTTATAAGTGTGTTGAGATAGCTTAGGGCTAAATATTGAAATTCGCGTTCTTTTTCCCAGCATGTGTTAACAAAGGTCCAATTTATAGTGGTTTGTTTCTTTGTAAAAGTTAGAAAGTCTTTAGATAATTCTTTGCGTTTTTGTGTAGGTATACCTAAGAAGGGAAACAAGTTACGCATATATGCACTCATTTTAGCAGCCTGTGCAGAATCAGCTGCTAAATAGAATGTTGGAAATACCATTTGATAGGGGTCTTTTGAAGGTTCCATAGATTTACCGTGTAATGTTTGACTGTAGAGTTGAGTTAAGGTTTTTGAGATAGGTATTCGTGGATGCTTTGTGCAGCTTTTTTACCAGATTCCATAGCGCTAATAACTGTTGCTTCTCCAGTGGCGATATCACCGCCTGCATAGACAGCATCTATACTGGTTTTACCAGTTTCTTTGTCAACTATGATTATACCACCGGCAGTGGTTTCTAATCCTTTTGTGGTATTTTGAATTATAGGGTTTGGGGTACGTCCAATGGCGCTAATTACAGTATCGACATCCAAGGTTGTTTCTGAGCCAGCTATGGGTATAGGTTTACGTCGACCAGAGGTGTCGGGTTCGCTAAGAGCCATGGTTATATATTCTATTGCAGTTACACGCCCGTGTTCGTTTCCAATAATTTTTGTAGGGGCTGTTAGGAGTTTAAATTCTATACCTTCTTCTTGGGCATTTAAAATTTCTTCTTCTCGTGCAGGCATTTCGTCTTTGCCTCTACGGTACATAAGGTAGACTTTTTCTGTTCCTAAACGTATGGCTGATCGAGCGGCATCTAAAGCTACATTACCGCCGCCTATGACGACAACTTTTTTACCTACGCCTATAGGTGTTTTGTATTTAGGAAACATATAGGCTTTCATTAGGTTAACGCGAATAAGAAATTCGTTTGCGCTGTAGACGCCGTTGAGGTTTTCGCCTGGAATTTTCATAAGTTTTGGAAGACCAGCGCCTGTACCTATGAATATTGCTTTAAACCCTTTTTTAAATAAGTCATCTATAGTAAAGAGGCGCCCAATTAGAGCGTTTGGGGTTAATTTTACGCCTAGTTTTTCGATGTAGTCTACTTCGGCTTTAACAATGCTTTTAGGTAATCTAAATTCTGGAATGCCATATACTAAGACCCCGCCTTCAGTGTGCAGTGCTTCAAAGAGTTCAACAGAATAGCCAAGTTTTGCAAGATCAGCAGCAACGGTTAAACCAGCAGGTCCAGCTCCAATGACGGCAACTTTTTTTGCATTAGATACAGCAGCGGTTTGGGGTATTTTTATGTCTTTTTCACGTTCAACGTCTGCTACGTAACGTTCTAGTCGTCCGATAGATACGGGGTCGCCTTTCTTGTTTAGGATACATAGTTTTTGGCATTGTTCTTCTTGCGGACAAACACGGCCACAAATTGCAGGTAAACTATTTTTCTCTTTAATTTTTGCAATAGCAGCTTTATAGTTTTTTTGAGTTATATATTTGATAAATTCAGGGATGTTAATACCAACGGGACAGCCTTTAATGCATTGAGCATGTAAACAATGAAGACACCTAGAAGCTTCAGCAAGAGCTTGCTCTTCAGTATAGCCCAACACCACTTCTTTAAAATTTTTAACCCGAACATGAGGTTCTTGTTTTTGAATATCTACAGATGCTGTAAAACGATTTTGAGAAGACTGGGATTTGTTTAAAGGTTTTGACATTGACAAGATTCTCCTTCGTGTATTGCCTGTTTTTCTTCATCACGATAACATTTCGAGCGTTGCATTAACTCTTTAAAGTCTGCTTTGTGAGAATCGAACTCTGGACCATCAACACAGGCAAATTTAATTTGACCATCAATAGTTACACGACAAGCACCACACATACCCATGCCATCAACCATTATAGAAGTTAAGCTGGCTACAGTTTTTATGCTAAATGGACGTGTAACCTCAGAGGTTACCATCATCATAGCAGGTGTCCCAATCACAAACACTATGTCAATTTGTTCTTTGTTATCAATTAATTCTCTTAAGAGATCACTTACAAACCCTTTTTTACCTTTTGAACCATCATCAGTTACATACATAACTTTTGTTGAAACTTTTTGTATTTCTTTTTCGAGAACAAAAGAGTCTTTATTTTTTGCGCCTAACAGAGTAATTACGTTATTTCCTGCTTCTTTCAGAGCACGAGATATAGGATAAGCTGCTGCAACACCTAAACCACCACAGGCCATAACTACTGTACCATAATTGTGAATTTCGCTAGGATTTCCTAAAGGACCGACGAGAGCTTGAATTTTTTCGCCAACTTTGAGTTGGCCAAGCTCAATTGTTGAAAAGCCAACTTCTCTAAACAATACAGTTATTGTACCGTCTTGTGTGTTCCAGTCTGAGAAAGTTAGAGGAAATCTTTCGCTAGTTTCATGAGTCTTTATTATTAAAAATTGTCCTGCTTTAACTTTTGCTGCAACATCAGGGGCGTAAATAACAAGTTTAGTTGAGGAAGAATCCATTTTTTCTTTTTGGACAATTGTGTAGAGATCCAAATGAGTAAAATCTTTATTCCCAGACATTCTTAATCCAGACTCCATATTTATTGTATAAATTGAGAATTTAAGCGTAACTATTACATTTTTTTATGTCTAATATTTAAAAACATGATAGCTTGTGTGTACTCAGCTTATGAGTTTTTTAGGCTTTTTATCAAGCACAAATGCATAAACATGTATATACAATGATTTTTGTTGAACAAAAACCGCATGAAAAATTAAAGTCTAACAAAACGTAAGCCAGCTAAAGACACGAAATCATTGAGAGCTAAATACATACGATAGCTTAAGTTTTAATCTGCGACTTTTACTATTGTGTATTGTAAGGTGACTTTGGTGTCTTTGAGTTATCAAGTTAAGCTGTGGATTGTTAATAGTGATGATGAGGCTGTGTTTGGTGATGGTTTAGCTGAGCTTATTGAGTGTATTGATAAGTGTCATTCGATTTTGAAGGCTGCAAAACAGCTTAATATGTCGTATAGATATGCGTTGCATCGGATTACCCTTGCAGAGAAACGGTTAGGGGAATCGTTAATTATTCGTGTTCGAGGTGGTGTCAAAGGTGGAGGCTTTTCAGAGGTGACGCCCTATGGTAAAAATTTGACAAGCCAATACAAAAGAACTCAGAGTATGCTTAGAGATTTTTTAGAAAAAATATCTAAAGAATGACTAGATCGTAAATATCAATTACATGGAGTAAAAAATAGTTATGTAATGAAATGATTTTTGTTAGACATGTTAAAAAAAAGAGTGAAAAGTTGTTGCTAATATTGTATGTTTATGTATAGTAGTATTAATATAACGGCGAATTCGAAGAGATCTGGCAATAATATGAATGGACCTAATCCACTCATAACACTAGCGTAGCCAAAAGTATTTGCGATAAATGGGTTTGCGACTATATCTTTTAGCAGGAAAACAAATCCAAATGTTATTAGACCGAAAGCGAATTCTGAACGGATTTTTCTATAAATGTTAATGTAGACACATAGAAGAACTATGAGGAGAGCAATATTTATAACGGAAAATACCTTGTGAAAGCTATAGAAAAGGTCAAAATCATTTACTTTCTGTAGTGGTTCTGTCTGGATTAAGGGTGCTGCTATTGATATTGCAGTAAATAAAATAATTACTGCAATAAGTGGGATAAATAACCCAACTTTAAATTTTAGACTACGTTTTGTTTGAGCTGTCATTTTTACTCACTTACTTTTTTCCCATTTTTGCTGTTAAGTTCTTCAAATATGACGTAATTATCATCCATTAATTGAGAGAGAAAGTATGTAACGCCATAGCGATCTCCAACTGAGGTTATCAGATTGTTTTTCTCTAAAATGTCTAAATGATGACGTACAGTCTTGTAATCTAAACCTAACAATACTGCGAATTGATTAGCGTTTTGGGGTTTATTTTTGAGGATCTCAAGAATTTTAGCTCTATTTGTACCGCCACGCGTGCCCATGATTAACCAACCGAGTAGATACTTTAATGAGCGGTTATTGCCAAGCATCTTGTAACATCCAAAGCTTAGATTAATGTACAATAAAGTCAATAAAAAACTTTCTCAAAAACATCTAAGAATAATAACAAAAAACGCAGAAGCCTGTCTTAAGACAGGCGTTGGATATCTTTCTTCTTTTATTCCTCTTCGGCGTGTGTGTTGTCTTTTTTGTCTTTTATGTGTTTAAATGTTAAAATGATAGCTATAATTTCCACAATTAAGATAATTGCGTTTACAATAGTCCATTTATCCACAAGCACCATTGGAAGGCTCATATCCTCTGTAAACACAAACACCAACACGCCAACGACGCATAAAACAAGTGCTAAAATAAACCAGAAAAACCTATATCGCTTCTGTTTTTTAACTTCTTTATCAGGCTTTTTAGAATTGCGTTCTACATTTTGACGATCATTAATATTTTCTTGCATTATTGCTTCTTTACGTTTACGCTGAAGCAACACACAAATAGTTAATGCAACCGCCAAAACTATGCCAACGACACATATTATCAAGTTTACAAGAGCCCAAGCAGACTCACCACTTGGTGGAGGCAGAGGAGTAGGTGTAGTAGTTGTAGGGGGAGGTGTAGTAGTTGTAGGAGGTTTAGACGGAGATCCACTGCCACTATTGCTTCCACCGCCACCACTGTTATTTCCACCACCACTATTTCCGCCACCGCCACTATTTTGAGTATATTGGGCTGTGACAGTAACATCCGCAATCACATTAGTATAAGAACCACTCCAACCAGTAAAAGTATAACCGTTTCTTGAAGGAGAAGCAGGAGCAACAGCACTACCACCATAAGGCACAAGCTCAGTCTTCAAAACCCTACCATCCCAATCAACAAAAGACACATTAAACAAGAGTTGCTTCCAATTAGCAACTAAAGTAACATCGCCAGTAGTACCAGCAGGGATGCTGTATGGGTAAAGCTCGTTATCAATTGTACCATCGGCATATGAAACATTCCAGCTTAGAAACTGATACCCAGTTCGAGATGCATTAGCAATAGAGAGCGGAAGCATAGATTTAACGTAGTTGTTTGGATTGCCGGCATCATTAACGCCATTTTCGCCAAGTTCATAGTAGATGTTGTATGGTGTTTCGTCTTTAGCACGCCAAACAGCAGTCAAAGTAATATCACCAGTAATGCCTGCAGAGATAGTGCCGGAAGGTAAAACAGTAACACCACCACTACCATCATCATCAAATGTTAGAAGCCAAACAAAAAACACAAAGCCCTCACGAGACGGAGCACCAACACTAAGAGGCAAAACATCCACAGTATAAGTTGTGGGGTTGTTTGCAGCATTAATGCCGCCCTCACCTAAAACATAGTTAATAGTGTAGATTATAGGGCTGCGAAGGTAGCTAATATCGTAGTTATTGTACCCTTGATTGTATCCAGGATCAGAAAGAGACCACAATGTAGTAGAATTAATCTGTGAAGCATAAACAGCATCGTGTATAGGTAATCTGGTAGATTTTACAGAAGCAGTATTACCAGAAAATACCACGCCAGCGTCAACAAAGAGTCGTAGAAAAACAGTCTCATCAGGGTCAATAGCATCAGTAACCCAAACGCCACCACCATTACCAAAAGCAGCATTATTAGAAATTTCACCACCAAATATACTAAAACGGCCATTAGATGCTGCATATATACCGCCACCAGATACAGCAAAATTATCACCAATAATGCCACCAGTCATGTTAAAAACACCATTAACATATACACCACCACCATAAGAAGTAGCAGAATTATTACCAACTACACCACCATCAAACAAAACAAAACTACCACCATAAGTATACACACCACCACCGTAAACAGCAAAATTATCACCAACTATACCACCATCATTAACCGTGATAACGCCACCATTATTATACACGCCACCACCATAAACAGCAGAGTTATTAGCAACAACACCACCATCGTCTACAGTAAAAACACCATATGCAGCATTAAACACGCCACCACCATAAACAGCAGAGTTATTAGCAACAACACCACCATCAGACAAAACAAAAACTGTTCCTGCCCGATTGTATACGCCACCACCATACGCAACAGTACCACTACCACCATAGGGTACAGCAGTATTATTAGCAATCACACAATCATTACCTGACACAATAAAGTTACCAGAATATCTAAACACACCGCCACCATGCGTAGCAGTATTGCCATAAATTTTTCCACCAAACATATTAAAAACAGTATCACCAGCAGATATCTCTTCAGTGTATACGCCACCACCATACGCAACAGTACCACTACCACCATAGGGTACAGCAGTATTATTAGCAATCAGACCATCAGTCATGGTAAAATTGCCGCCAAAAACACATACACCACCACCAGTATAAGTAGCAGAATTACCAGAAACCACACCACCACCCATAACAAAAGTACCATCATAGCGGTTATAAACACCACCACCATTAGTAGCAGAATTACCAGAAACCACACCACCAATCAACGTAAAAACGTCATCGTTGTATACACCACCACCACCATCAGTAGCCGTGTTATTAGCAACCACACCACCAACCAACGTAAAATTACCATGTCGAATCGGGTTAAGATTTACATACCCAGTATATACACCACCACCATAGCTAGCTGCCGCATTACTAGAAATTACACAATCATCATCAAACATTGTAAAATTACCACCAAAATTATAAACACCACCACCAAAACCACCATAACTACCATAGCCAGTAGCTCTATTATTAGAAACCCCACTGCCATCGCGCATATTAAAAATGCCATTATAATAATTATACACACCACCACCATCAGTTGCATTGTTACCAAAAATCAAACTGTTAACCATTTCAAAAACACCAAAATTATACACGCCACCACCGCCACCATTAATTGTACCAATAGCTGTATTATTAGCAATAACACTATCAACCATCGTAAAATTACCATTCAAATTATACACACCACCACCATCGCCAATAGCAGAATTATTAACAATCATACTACCACTCGTCATAGTAAAATTACTACGTGCACCATCGTTTTCCACACCACCACCATGATAAGCGGCATTATCAAAAATCTGGCCATTAGCCATATTAAAAGTGCCCCAATTAGTCACACCACCACCACTCAGTGCAGTGTTGTTAGCAATCACACCACCAAACATCTCAAAAATACCCCCCTCATGATTAAGTACACCACCACCATACTGTTGTACAAAATTACCAGAAATATTCCCGCCAAACATGTTAAAAACACCATAATTTAATACACCACCACCACTAGCACCAACTAAATTATTATAAATTGCACTACTATCCGACATTTCAAAAACACCATTATTATACACACCACCACCATATCCCGAAAAACGATTCACAACAAAACCAACAGTATTATTATAAATTACACTACTACCCGACATTTCAAAAACACCATTATTATACACACCACCACCACTTCCCGCAAATGTATTTCCAATAAGAAGAGTACTGTAAGCAATTTCACCACCAGACATAGCAAAGGTACCATTATTATACACACCACCACCATCGAGATAAAAAACACCAGGAGAATAAGTATCGACAAGATTATTGTAGTTAATCATACCACCAGACATTTCAAAAGTGCCATTATTATACACACCACCACCCTTGTAAGATGTGTTATTAGCAATCATGCCTCCAACCATTTCAAAAACACCCTTATTATACACGCCACCACCATGTCCAGAAGAATCATAAGAAAAAGAAACAGTATTCCCAAAAATTTGTCCATCAAGTAAAACAAGCTCTCCACCAGACTCAACAGTTACCCCACGACCAACCCCACCCACAACATGAGTAACCACAACCCCATCAACCATCAATTTACCACCATCAGCTACAAAAAGAGTATCATAACCATTAGCACCAATAAGACAAAAAACATCAACCCCACTACTCATTAAGGTAACATTTGCGTCAGCAAGAACAGTAGCTGTAGCAGTTAGGGCAATATTATTCTGCAAAATAAGATTATAAGAATTACCCGTATTAGCACCAGCATCGGTAAGTGCAGAAACAAGGTCAGTCTCATCATTAATATGTACATCAATAGTGTCAGCAGAAGCAAAAGGCGTGATCCCACTAAATAATAAAGTACATAATAAAACGACAAATAATAAAGAAACAATCAATAAACTTTTACCAAAATGATGATGGCTAACTAAAGACTTTACATTACACACCATACATACCACAACAATACATACATGTCAACAAATGTAATATATATAGCTGTTTCTGTATATACATAGGTTTTGTTCAATTAGAAATGAAATTCTCACACATTACAACTAATTCATCACACTATTGGTTCCAGTAAACAACAATTAAAACAATCAACAACAACACCACAACGCAATTCTCACCACAAAAAAACAAACCACTACTCACACCAAACCACAAACCCACACACACCACCAAACTACCCAAACCCCCATCTAACAACAAAAACATAAACCCGCAACAAACCATCAAAACAAATACCCCACCAAACACCACTTCCCACTATTTAATCAAAAAACACCTCCGTATTCATACTACCCTCTCAAACTAACAACTCATTTTAACAAATACGTGCCAAAGCCTTAATAGTACTACAGTAAGTAACACGCAGTAGCTTGTTTTACATGATTATTTAGTAATTGTTTTTGACTTTTTGCAGAATTTTTGCATAAAAATCAATGGAATTTTTAAAAACTTTGAAATTATTCCCAGTTCAGCAGACATTAGACGTAGATTATCTATATCGGCTTGGTTTATAGCGCCTATGAGTGGAGCTATTATGAGATATGTTAATATGAAAAGTATTGCGCCGGCAAATAGTAACAGAGGGTAGGATGCATTAACAAGTATAGAAAAAGCGTATGTTACTATTGAGGCTATTATGGTGGCGGTGAAAATTTTTGCAGAATTTTTAAAGTCAGCTTTTACGTGATAGTTTTTCCATGACCAAATTAAACCCCATACAAGACCAGGAATTATTGACACCATAATGGAAAGTAAACCACCCACTACTACAAACATTTCACTATTTACACCGCCAAAAGTTCCTAAAAAGGCAATTATGATAATTGAGAAAGGCAAGCTTATTGCAAGAGATAGCAAGCTTTGTTTCATAATTTGCCAAGTTTTACCTATGCCTGTCTGAAAAGCAGTTAAACTAACATGTCCAAAGAGCACAAACAAGTTGGCAATAGATGAAACTGCTAAAAAAACAGGGGCATATGGAAATTTTGTGGCAGTACCTGTAGTAAATAGGTAATTTAATATTCCATTTTGAGACAAAGCTTGTAGTATACCCTCTTGAGGAAAAAGAGTATGAACTAACGGTGCAGATAGTGTAATAATTAGCATAGTTGCAGGTATAAGAAAAATAGAGGTATACCTTACAGAGGAAGAAAAAACAGTTTTTACCAGTTTAAGTTCTTTTTCAGGATTTAATTTTGAAAAAGCCGGAAATAGCGCAGTAGAAATAGGAAAACTAATGAAAGTTACAAGCACTGCAAAATATGCCGCAGCAAAATAATTACCCATCATGCTATCGCCAGCATAAAGAGCCATAAAAAAAACAAAAAACTGGGGTAAAACACCAACAACAATATTAGACAAAGTTAAAGGCACACCATACACCAACATAGAACTTAAAGGCGAAAGAGAACGCTTAAAATCGCGCTTCCCTTCAGACAAACTATGCATGGGCCTAAAAAGCACAAAATACACAAGCACAAAACTCACAAGACCGCCTACAATAACCGAAACAGTAGCACCTAAAACAGCACCAAAAACACTAAACCCTAAAAACACCAACAAGGGCCCAAGCAAAGTCTTAATTATCGCCTGCAAAGTCTGCACAAAACTATTAAGCTTCATCTTCTCAAAACCCACAAACACCCCTGAAGCAGCCGAAACAATAGCACCTGCAAAAATGGAAAGTGACATCAAACCAATCAAAGACCCGGCTGCAGGACGATTCAAAATCAAAGCCAAAGGCTGAGCTAAAGCAAAACAAACCAAAGCAAGCAAAGCACCGCTTAAAAGCTCAAATACCAAACCTGAAAAAACCACATCCGCCACTTCACTATGTCTACCCTCAGCCCGTAAACTTGCAATTTTCTGAGTTATAGCAGAATTCACACCCAGATCCCTAAAATACGCGATAACCGTAGACGGAATTAAAACAATACCATACAAACCAATCTCCGCATCAGAAAGCAAACTATTCAAAATCAAAGTACCTAAAGCCAAAATAACCGTAGAACCAACAACACCAAATAAAAGAAAAAAACTCCCAACAGTAGACGACTTCCCCATCTGCAAAGCCTTATCTTCCATACAAACACACAACAATAACTACATTAGAAAAAAGGGTGTTTTTATACGCTTTGGAAAAACAACCAAACGTAAAACAACTTAAACAGCAACAAAACAAAAACACACGAACACAAATAAACAACAATAAATAAGCTGGAAACACGATTTCACAAACCATATTTACTCTTGTTTAGTCTGCCTAAAAATTACTATTTATCCCTAATTTCCTGAATTAAGTAATATATTTTAATTCAAAGGCCATTTTTCAACTATTTCTACGATAGAAGCCCTTTTATAACAAACACATATTACTTACGTAAGTAATAGGTTAAAGAAAGATATTGACATTCCAGAATGGGCAACAAAACACAAACAAAAAGGCACAAACATCGCATGCATCAACAAACGCTACTACCTCTACACAGTAACCTCCACATGGAACAAAGACAAAAAACGAGCCCAAAAAATACCAAACAATACATAGGCCGCATAACAGAACAAGGACTAATCCCACCCAAACAAAAACCCCAAACAACCCCCACAACACACCCAACAGTCAAAGAATACGGCGCCACCCACACCCTAAACAAACTAGGACAAGACATTCTATAGCAACTTGATTAATGTTTTACTATATGTATCCATCATGTTTTGGTCGTGTTCTAAGTTAAGTGGAAGGGTAGTTTTCTTTTGAAGAACCAAAAATTTATGACCAAACCAACAACAATCTTATGCATAAGAAACGACTTAGAAAACCTAATACCACACCTAACAAACCTGC
>JAITMO010000134.1 GCA_031277345.1 Candidatus Bathycorpusculum soli | reverse complement strand
GTATGTTCCTGTTTTGCGGTATTTGGCCCATATTTTTGTTACGGTGCTTTGGCTTATGAGTAGCTATTGTGCGATGTCTGTTTCGTTTTTGTTGTTTTGTTTGTGTTGGATTATTTTTTCTCTTTCTGAGTTTGTGAGTGGTTTTGGCATGATGACACAACAAAACAACATATAGTAAAACTTTTCTCATATTACTATATACGACAATATTCTAAATACCACATCTATACATGTATACACGAACATTACAAAACATTTATTGGCTAAACAGAAACAACTTCTTAAATTCCGCGTTTTTTAGGCACTATGTTGTCAGTGGTTTCTATAAATTCTGTGAAATGAGTTTTAATGTAGTTTCCACCCCAAAACGGGAAGGGCATAACTAAAAAAGTGGTTTCTATAAATTCTGTGAAATGAGTTTTAATGTGAAAAACTGTTCAATTAACGACTTTTTACAACAGGATTAATGCGTGTGTATAATGCCTAATAGGCATTATTATTATGGTATAAAAAACGAGAAATAAGCAGTATTTTGCAATTAGGAGTCAAAAATTAAGGAAATAATAGATTTTCTACAGATAGTGACTAATTTTTGTGGAATTCAGGAACTTTTGCTCTTTTCATGGCTGTTTGCTTATACCAAGACAAAACCACAGCAAAATACATGTTTCAAATTACCAGCAAATAACTAGCTTTAGCATTACCTGAAATTCCCGAAATTTACCCACCATAACTTGATATATTAGCCGAAATTTAAAAACATACTACAATTTTAAGGACAAATTACAGCTTTCCAAAAATTTTACAACCCAACCACACGACAAATAATACCTACTGCATACCACGATAAATTATTTATCAACTATAGACCAAATACCCAACCGGACACACTTATAGCCTTATTTTTCCCATCCACATAGGTAAAAAACGGGAATTACAGATTACGAAAGATGTGCATATTAACTGATACCTTGTTTTGCGTTATTTCATAAAAAGATAAAAAGGGTGAAAAACTTTTTAGGTTTTTGATGTATCAGCCGTTTCGCCTGTTGACATGCCAGGTGGCAGGTCTGGAAAACTTGCACCAATTCTTTGTTCTGCAACTATAGCAGCTTCAGATAGAATTTTTGAGGCATCTTCATTAACTGTATTAAAGTTAAGAGACATACCGCCACAGGTTCCTGCATCTAACATTACGCCACTAAGCAAATCACCGATTTCACATAATTCATTTTCGGCAGCAGGCAATATTCCTCCCATTCCAGAATTCACACTGCGCAATACACCAATACAGGGACCGAGCATTGACACTACATCACCTAATTCAGATGCAGTTTTTATTCTTAGATTTATTTGGTCAAGAGCAAGCCGGGCGTTCATGATAATTTTTGTCATTTTACGAATTTCAGCTAGTTCTGTAGCATAAATGTTGGCATGAGCCATATCGTGTTGTTGGTAAGAATTGACAAGTTTTGTAAATAATGCTTTGTCTTTTTGTATAAAACGGTCACTTGTTTGTTCTAAGCGATGAATTTGGACATCAAGCTTTTTAGTAGCCATATCTAATCTTGGTTTTAGGGGTTGTTGGGGTTTAACTACTTGATTAATTGAATTTAGGAACGAGCTTTCATTTCTTTTTTGTTCCCAGTTTTTTGTGAACCTTTCAGACATTAGTATAACTTTCCTGTACAAAGTATGCAGTATAAGAGATACTTAACGCTTGCTAATATGCAGATATATACATCAAAAAAATCTAACTGTTTACACATTTTCAGAAAGAAAAAATAGAGTACATATGCTACACCATTGTTGTGCTGGCCGATTTCAGATTGATTAAACAGAGTTAAATTTTGATGTTTGAGCATCAACAAGAAATAATATGTCTGAGACGAAAAATACATTACTTACAAACATCTCTATATTAAGTATCGTTTAATGTTTGGTTAGGGCGAGAGTATGAGCAACTGTGCACAAAATAATGCCGTAGAAACATCAAGTTTAACAAAAGAGTTTAATTTTCAAAATACAAAAATCACAGCATTAAATGATGCAACATTTAAGATTGCCACAGGAGAATTCGTTGTTGTCCTTGGTCACTCTGGTTCGGGAAAAAGTACTTTGCTAAATCTTGTAGGCGGGTTAGATAAACCTTCAAGTGGTACAATCAAGGTATGTGGCACTGACCTTTCAACTCTAAATGATGACTCACTTTCCGCATTTAGATCTTTAAACATAGGTTTCATCTTTCAAACATATAATCTCATTTCCACACTAACCTCGCTTGAAAATATTCAATTCCCCATGAAACTATCCAATGTAGTAAATGACCAATTAATCAAAGAAAGAGCTCGAGAACTATTAAACTTGGTTGGTTTAGCAAATAGATGTGACCATCTTCCTTTCCAAATGAGCTGTGGAGAACAACAAAGAGTAGCGATAGCAAGAGCACTTGCCAATGACCCGCCATTAATTTTAGCAGATGAGCCAACAGGAAATCTCGATTGGCCCACAGGTAAAGAGGTCATTATGTTTTTAAAGCAAATAAGTAAAACTCAGAAAAAAACTATGATCGTTGTAACACATGATGAACGCATAGTTGAGCTTGCCGATGCTACAATGAGACTAGAAAAAGGGAGAATTGTAAACATTGCTAGGCATGTTTGATTTCGCCAAAAAAGCCTTTAAACATAGAAAATTCCAGCCCATGATAACCCTCATCGGCTTGATTACATGTGTTGCAAGCACAATTTTTCTTGTTTTACTTGGACAAGGCTTAGGATTAAGCGTTACCCAAATCACAGAAACACAGTTCACAAGTTTTTTGTCTAGCACAATTTCACAATTTATCTATTTTGACACGGCTCTCATTTTTATTGTTGGCATGGTAGTTATTTATTTTCTCTTTACGTCAATGATGGCAGATCGTCAAAAAGATGTAGGCCTAATAAAGGCGTTAGGCAGTAAAGAAAATACTGGTTATGGCTATGTGATGGCTGAACCACTGCTAATAACTATTTACGGGTGTATCTTAGGTGGACTGTTTGGTTTAAGTACATTTATCGTTTATTCCACAATCTTTCTGCCAAACACACTATTATCTCAAGGTTTAACCTACTTCTGTTTATTCTTAGGACTTTTAGCGATTTCTTTTTGTGCGTCTTGGGTTATTTCCAGCCGTAAAGCTGAAGCATTTTTTAAAAACACTCCTGTAAATCTGTTTGCAGGGGATACACAAAATTTTGACTTTGTGAAAGAACAACTCACAGGAGTAGGCAAGTTCCTTGACAGGTTACCTTGGATTCTTCAAATATCCCTCAAAGGTATTATCAGAAGTAGATCAAAAACAAAAACGGCAATCATTTGTCTGTCACTTTGCATTTTTCTAATGACTGTATCTTTAGCAGGTGGCGCAGTAGCTTGGTGGACAACACGAAGTTATGTAGATGATTCTTTTGGTCAAAACGTTATCGCTATAGGAGATCAGGCAGTATTAGATGAATATAAAAATATGATGACAAATGTTTTAAACACTAAATCTTTATCATCATTCAATTTTATAGAAAATGAATTCTTTATTGACAGAGACTTTATTGAGAAATTAAGCAATATACAACAAATAGGTACAATTGATAATCGGTTGATAATTATTGGGCATGTAGTAGAAGTACAAACTATAGAAATAGTTACTGACGCTACGGGTTCTCATTATGTAACATATGGCCAGTCTAATGTACGCTCGTCTGATGCATTAATAATAGGCATAAACACTAATTCTATGGTAGACAATTTATGGATGCAAAATATGCACATAGACGCTAATACTACAATAATTGGATCTACTCTATCAGAGAGTATTTTTGACAACCCACTTAAACAAAAAATTGCATTAGATTCCAATGATTCAAACAGAAGAGAGACATTTTCTATTAGCGATATTGTACTAGATCCAATTAATCAGGGACTCGTCGTCTATATGCCAATAGACTCACTTCAAAAGTTAAACTCTATTACAACACACAATCTTGTTCTTGTTAAAACACAAGACCCAGATACAGTTTTAGAGATCGAAAGTTTAGCTAAGCAGTATGGCCTAAATACTTTAAGTCTTGATAAAGTCCATCAGGAAAGTTTGTCAAATATCGATAGAATATGGCTATCTATTCTTCCTTTTCCAATATTATCAGTTGTAACTACTATAATTGGTGTATTAAATTGTTTACTTGTTTCTTTTTCTGGTCGCCAACATGACTTTGGTATTCTGCGAGCTATGGGCGCTAAAGGCAACTATACTGCAAAAATAGTGCTTATGGAAAGCTTGGCTTTTGTTCTACCAACAGCTATCACGGGAATTTTAATTGGCATGTTATTTAATTTTGCCTTTCTGATACCTAACGCTACGATATCAGCTCAACTTTTAATTATTTGCATTAGCGGACTATCACTCCTACTATTATGCATATGTATCATAAGTGCCACGATAATACTAAAACTAAACAAGCAAACACCAACTAACCTAATGCAAGATACACAATAAACCAGAGAGAGGCATTTTACACTAATTTTTAGAGCATATTAAAAAATAACCATAAAATAACCACTCATAGAAAGAAAGACACTTTACAGATACCAAGTTCGCTTAGAAGAAAAATACGTAGCCTTCAATATAGAAAGAACATAAAATTATTTGAAGCAAAGAACCTACAGAAATAATAAGGAATAAATGGTATACAGTCTAATACTTCTGTAAGGTGTAGAGCGATAAACGATTTTCCGTCCTTAACATTTAAAGTGGGAACAGGACAAACCAAAAATGATCGTATTTGGCTTACAAAGAAAAAAGAGCAATACGAGAAAAATTGGAAAAACAGTGGCCAAAAAATACTGCAAAAAATCGAAAATCTATGTGGCGACACCTTTCCAGATATCTCAAAAGAAAAAGGCATCCAAGTATTACTCTACAAAAAAACCCCTAAAACACGATGGAGCAAAATAGAAGAAAGCAACCCTTTAGAAATTAGCCTTTACTTATCAAAAACAGATAACAACAACACAACAAAAGAACAACTAATACGCACAATAGTACACTCATTTGTATGGCAACAATACGAATACCGCTTTCGCAACCAAGAACAAACACTCTTCGAAGACATACTAGCAGACGAATATGTAACATCAACCACTACATTTATGATACTAGGACGAAAACTTGTACGAACCAACTGCGCCAAAGCACTGCAACAAGCATTAGATGAAACTATCTATAGACTATCCCAAAAACAAACTCAAAACAAACTTGTAGACTTTATGTACAACTTCTACCAAGAAGAAACCACCAAAAACAAAAAAAGACCAAACATAATAGAACACCGCGAAAAACTCGTACAAAAACTATTAACATTTCTACCCAACGCCAAAAACGTAGAAACAGAATAAAACAAAAATTTGACATAACTTCCTACAAAAACAAACGGTAGTGTTCGACATTAGTTTATGCTGTTAGTGGTCGTTTGAAAATTTTCACATTGATACATAACCAATAATCGTTTTATGTATTTGAAGAGACTTTGAAAAACAAATGGTTTTTCTTGCCAAGCGTTTCACCCAAGTACGCAACGAAAGATGCTTACGCTCAATCCTTTGCGTATTCCACTTACCAACTTTGACCTTATCAACACCAAGAATTTTTTCATACACATAATTACCATCAACATAAACCTTAAAAATACTAAAAGGGTGCAAGCAACAAAAGCAACTCCTCCAAAACACAACACACACAAAACCCAAACGTATACACCAAAACCCCACCTGTCAAATGATCCATGGCATGCCAAAACCAGACACTGATAAACCTTATCTAAAACATATAACCACACCTCATCAAACTCTGCTTCTACTACTAAAATCTAATTGGAAAAAACAAATTTTACCTCAATTCCCTTAACTTTTAAATTACATACAGTAGTTTAACTTTTAGTTAACTGTATGTTGAATGTGTAGTTGCAGTATTTAAACCAGACAGCAGCAAGCGTAGGTGTTACACAATCAAGAGCCTTAACAACAGCATCAAGCAAAACCTCCTCAGATCTAGCCTGAAACTTACGCAAAACACCCTTCACATACACCCAGACTGTTTCAATCCTTGTTGTGTTGGATTTCCTTTTTGGACTTTTAAAGTTGGTGACATGGAAAGCGGTATTACGGGTTTCAATCCTTGTTGTGTTGGATTTCCTTTTTGGACTTATTAACAGCAGGCAGCAAATACGCGTAGTCTTTCTCGTTTCAATCCTTGTTGTGTTGGATTTCCTTTTTGGACTATGATTGATAAAGTTATAGTTACTATAGCTACTAGTTTCAATCCTTGTTGTGTTGGATTTCCTTTTTGGACAACACGCACCGCATCAACAATAGAAACACCAGAAAAGTTTCAATCCTTGTTGTGTTGGATTTCCTTTTTGGACCTGACTTTGTACATGAAGCAGTACGGGTTCGAATGCAAGTTTCAATCCTTGTTGTGTTGGATTTCCTTTTTGGACAAGTCACTGTACCGGGATGCTTCAGGGTGCCAACGTGTTTCAATCCTTGTTGTGTTGGATTTCCTTTTTGGACAAGGTTCTCCCAACTTTGCTGTTAAGAAAGCAATCAAGTTTCAATCCTTGTTGTGTTGGATTTCCTTTTTGGACTCTGGATT
>JAITMO010000107.1 GCA_031277345.1 Candidatus Bathycorpusculum soli | reverse complement strand
GTTATTGTTTTTGATGTTTTTCTTCTTTTTTGGTGTTGTTGGTGAATTCGTTTCGTATTTGTATTTCTCTGCGTTTACGGTTATATTTTACTGAGAAGTCGTGTGTTGTGTCACGGATTTGTCGTATTAGGAGCATTATGTGACTGTTTTTGTTTAGTTGTATGGGTGTTTGGTTGTTGGGTTTATAGATTTCTTCTTTTTCTTTAGCTAATCCTATGATTGAGATCTTTATTTGTAGCGTGTTTAAGGCTGTTTGGGCTGCGTTTACTTGGCCTGGGCCGCCGTCAATGATTATTAGGTCGGGCATTTGGGTGTTTTCTTCTTTTAAGCGTTTGAATCTGCGGGTAACCACTTCGTACATGGATGCAAAGTCATTTTGTCCTGTTACTGTTTTTATTTTAAATTTGCGGTAATTTTTTTTATCTGCTTTAGCGTTTACAAACCGTGTCATGCCTGCAACAATGTGCTCTTGTCCGAGGTTAGAAATATCAAAACATTCAATAACATTGGGAAGTTTGGGTAAATTAAGTGTTTTTTGTAGATTTTTTAGAGTGGTGTTGCCTTTTAGGTTGGACTGTAAATTTTTTTCTGCTAATTGTACAAGACATACGTTATTGCCTCTTTTAGGAACTGTTAATCCGACAGGTGCTAATCGTTTTGCATGTAAAAATTCTTCTAAAGCTTTTTTCTCTTCACTGTCTTGCCAGCAAGGTTTGTTAAGTAAAATTTCTCGTGGAATTTGGTTAACAGCATAATACGCTTTTAGAAACTCTTGTTCTATCAAAGGCTGTCTATCAATGATAAACTCTTTTTTACCAAGCAGAACTCCGTGGCGTAAACCCATTTGAACAATATGTACTTTATCATCCTCTTGGCAAAAAACCATTACATCTTGATCAAAGCATTTCTCGTTATCTACCACTTGTCGTTGTGTCAAAAGTCGAATAGATTCTATTTGATTCCGTAACTCTAATGCCCTTTCAAACTGTTGATTTGTTGCTGCTTGCTGCATCTGTTCCTCTAAAACCTGCAGAGTTACCTCAAACTTTCCCTCCAAAAATAGTCGGGCGTTTTTTACTTGATCTTCATACTGTTCTTTAGTGATTGCTCTAACACATGGTGCTGTACAATTGCCAATATGAAAATTTAAACAAGCTCGTTTATGTAAACTCTTACATGTACGTAGTTTGAAAACTTTAGTTACTAGTCGTTGCAAATCCTGTCGAGTAAACCCATCTGTATACGGTCCAAATGACTCCAATTTAGGTGAAACTTTACGGCTAGTTAAAATTCGTGGAAAATCTTCACGAGTTAACGCGATATATGCATAAGTTTTGGAATCTTTAAGATTAATGTTGTACTTTGGCATGTGTTGTTTGATTAACTTGTTTTCCAGCAACAATGCCTCTACCTCATTATTGACAATAATCCAATCAATACTTTTTATGTGTGAAAGCAACTTACGTGTCTTAGGTGGCTGATCAATATTTGCGAAATAACTCTTTACTCGGCTGCGAAGATTTTTAGCCTTACCCACATACAGAATCTCTCCTTGATTATTACGATACAAATATACGCCTGGATTAGTGGGCATATCGGTGCTTTTGAAATCAGCCAAACTTGACAGTTCAATCATAGACTATGCCTAATAATTGTTTTAATTTGTGCGCATAAGTATTTTTCTCTAAAAAGGTTAATTCACAATAAACAAGCGAGCTACATTTCTGATGTTGCTATTTCATCTATAAACGCTTGGTCAATGTATTAACAATCATTTTTAGCTATTAGTTAAGGGGTTGTTTAAACAAAGAAAGAAGTCTATTTTTTATGTGTTCTGGGGGGTTAGTATTTTTTTTAGGAATGTGCCTGTGTAGGATGTTTTGTTTTGTGCTATTTCTTCAGGTGTGCCTTCTGCGATTATTTTTCCGCCTGCTAAGCCGCCTTCGGGGCCTATGTCTATGAGGTAGTCGCAGCTTTTGATGACGTCAAGGTTGTGTTCGATTATGTATACGGTGTTGCCTTTGTCTACTAGTCGGTTTAGGACTTTGATTAGGCGTTTTGTGTCGTCGAAGTGTAGTCCTGTGGTGGGTTCGTCTAGCATGTAGACTATGTGTCCTTGCTTGTTTTTGCTGAGCTCGCGTGTGATTTTGATGCGTTGACTTTCTCCGCCTGAGAGGGTAGTTGAGCTTTGTCCTAGTTTTATGTATCCTAAACCTACGTCGTCGAGGGTTTGTAGTTTGCGGGCTATTTGGGGCGTGTTTTCGAAAAATTTTAGGGCTTCTTCTACGGTCATGTCTAGAATTTCGGCTATGTTTTTATTTTTGTATTGCACTGTTAGGGTTTCTTTGTTATAGCGTTTGCCTTTACATTCACTGCATTGAACGTAGACGTCTGGCAGAAAGTTCATTTCTATGCGTATTACGCCGTCGCCTTGACAATTTTCACATCTGCCACCTTTGACGTTAAAGCTAAATCGGCCTTCTTTGTATCCACGTGTTTTAGCTTCTCTTGTTGTGGCAAAGATTTTACGGATTTCGTCGAAGAGCTTAGTGTATGTGGCGGGGTTACTTCTTGGAGTGCGTCCTATGGGGTCTTGGTCTATGACTATAACGTTGCGTATGGTTTTGGGAATTTGTATTTTTTTATGTTTGCCTATTTTGTCTACTTGTTCTCCAAAATTTTTGCGGAGTTGTGGTATGACGGTTAGGTTCATTAGAGTGCTTTTACCTGAGCCTGATACGCCTGTTATGCCACATAAAACGTTTAGGGGAAGCTGTGTGTCAAGATTTTTTAAGTTGTTTTCTGATGCTCCTTGTATATTTATGTAGTCTGTGGGTTTTCGACGGTTTTGTGGGATGTCTATTTTTAGTTTTCCAGCGAGGTATTTGCCTGTTAAGCTGCGGTTATTTTGTATGACTTTTTGTGGTGAGCCTTCAGCTACAATGAAGCCTCCATGTACTCCTGCGCCTGGTCCCATATCGATTAGGTGATCAGCGTTACGCATGGTTTCTTCATCATGTTCTACCACTATAAGTGTGTTACCTAAGTCTCGTAGTCTGTGTAGAGTGTTTATTAGTTTAGTGTTATCTCTCTGATGCAAGCCTATGCTGGGTTCATCTAAAATGTAGAGGACACCCATGAGGTTACTGCCTATTTGTGTGGCTAGGCGTATTCTTTGTGCTTCTCCTCCTGACAAAGTTTTTGCAGCACGTGACAATGTTAGGTAGCCTAAGCCGACGTTTATTAGAAAGCCTAAACGTGAGTTGATTTCTTTTAACACTTGTTTGGCTATGATTGTTTCTTTTTCATTAAGTTTTTTAGGTAAAGCTTGAAAGAATTCTCCTGCTTTTTCTATAGATAAATCCGTTACATCAATTATGTTTTTATCTTGAATTTGAACTGCTAACACCATAGGCTGTAAACGTTTGCCCTGACAGCTGTTACAGGGTTTTGCTGTCATGAATTTTTCTATATCTTCTTTACGCCAGTTACTCTCCGTTTGTCTATAAAGGCGCATGGTCTGCGGAATAACGCCTTCCCAACCCTCATGCATAGACATGTTAACACCATTTGACCATTTACCCTTTATCGGTTCACGATCACCATAAAGCAGCAAATGTAACTGTTTTTCTGTAAAATCTTTAATAGGTGTAAAAATATCAAAACCATGTTTTTTACCTACAGCTGATAGCTGTTGAGCGCGCCAAGATAAATCCATTTTTCCATAAACCGCTAAGGCACCATCCATAATTGAAAGACTCATATCTGGAATAATCTTATCTGACGTTACCTCCGTAATCTCTCCAAGACCATGACAAGATGGACAAGCCCCCCATGGAGAGTTAAAACTAAACATACGTGGTTCTAAACTCTCAAACATTATTTCTGGATGATTAGGACACGCACCAAAAGTACTATACATTATCGCACCCTCAAAACTCTCAAGCTCCTTTTTCTTACCTGCTGATACATCATTTGCATCAATTATTATCATAGTTCCCTTACCAATTTTTAACGCTCCTTCAACAGCCTCTGCAATTCTAGAACGCTCTTCCTCACAAATAGCAACAGTATCTACAACAACTTCTATCCAATGCTTCTCATACCTAACTAACCTAACCTCATCTTTCACCGTTTCAGTTTCGTAAATTTTTTGATCCACACGAAGCTTTGTATACCCATCCTTTTTAAGATCCTCAAAAACCTGCTCATGGGTTCCCTTCATACCTCTAATAATAGGCGCAAGAAACAAAAGCGTTTTGCCCTTTTCTTGCATAATTAAACTCGTAATGTTCTCTGGACTTTGCGGATGAATACTACTACCACACTTAGGACAATGATGCACACCAATACGCGCAAAAAGCAAACGCAAATAATCATAAATCTCCGTAACAGTACCAACTGTACTGCGAGGGTTTTTACTAGTGCTCTTCTGCTCAATACTAATAGCCGGAGATAAACCATCAATAGAATCCACATCAGGTTTATCCATCAAACCTAAAAACTGCCGCGCATACGCGCTCAAACTCTCAACATAACGACGTTGCCCCTCAGCATAAATAGTATCAAACGCCAAAGTAGACTTACCCGAACCCGACAACCCAGTAACCACTATCAACTTATTTCTAGGTAACTCGACATCAATATTCTTCAAATTATGCTCTCTTGCGCCCTTAACAGAAATAACATCCCGCATACTACAAAACCTAAATTTTAAACAAAAGTCAACTCCCTAACATTTCAACCTTATTGCACTAAAAATGTTGATTTAACTAGTAACATCTAACAAACAATTGATACTTTTTTACTTTAACATTTCAGGTAAAATAATCAGTTCATTTTCTTCTCTATGAAAAAAACTCGGTCATGACGTTTTTTCACTACACCCCACTGGAAACTTGCTTTATGAGCTTTTTTTGGAAGTAAATATCAAACAGGCTTATCCTTATAGTGTCGTTCCATAAAATAAAAACGCAATTATTAACAGATGAAGTGGATAAAAAATATAAAACGCCCATTTACTTGATAACCAATTTGATGTTGGACCGCTATTTTTTTTGCCATTATATGTCGATAAAAATGGTAATGCCAAAAATACTCCAATTTGTATAAAAGCGTAAATCCATGGGTTGCCCATTAGGGCATTTGCAGCAAAATATGCAAAAACCCCAGTAGCAACCGCACAGAAACACAACACTTGACGCTTAAACAAACCACGATTTAAACCAAACACCAATATCCAAAGAACACCAAATATCATCCAGTCACAAAAAACAGCGCCCAACAAGCATAACGCAACAAGCGCGATTTTTATCACAGTTTTACATTTACTTTTGATAACCCACAACGCACATAAACCAAGTAGCAAACAGAACAAAACATTCAAAGATCCAATGCCTATTCCCATACTAAACGGGTTTCCAGTCATAAAGTAATTAAACGGCATTTGTGAAATAACAGCAAATAGCATTAAGCGTAGTGCGTAATTCTTCCGGTTTTGTGTATGATAGAATCCTTCAGCAATGAAAAAACACATAATTGGCATTGTTAAACGGCCAATACCATGAAGCAAAAGAAAAAGCGTCGAAGACAATGAAACTTGCCAAGCAACATGATCAATAACCATAGCAATAATGGCAATCAACTTCAACCCAGTTGCTGAAATACCAAAATGCCGTATCACAATATTTGCTCCTAAATACCTTTACTGTCCAAGTTTTTAACACTTCCTACAAAAATTCCATACAAAACATCATGTTCACATCCAAAGTAAGTGGACTTACAGGTGTGGGAACAAAAAATGTATAAAAAGCTGTTTTAGAGAATGTGTGTAAGTTGTATTAGGTGTGCTAAAAAAACGTGGCTATAAATGGGGCTTGTTGGTGTGTTTATGTGTTTTATTTTTCTTGTCTTTGTTTTTCGGTTAAGTCTTTGGTTAGGGTGTTTATGGTATCGCGGAGTTCTATGGCTTTTTCGAAGTCTAGTTTTTGAGCGGCTTCTCTCATTTTTGCGTCTAATTCGATGATTTGGCGTTGTATGTCGGTTTTTGTTAGGTGTTTGCTGCCTTTTATTGTGCTTTCTTTTTCTGTGATTTTTTTGGTGATTGTTTGGGGTGTTATGTTGTGGGTTTGGTTGTAGCGTTGTTGGAATTTGCGTCGGTAGGCGGTGATTTCTGTGGCGCGTTTTATGCTTTTGGTTAGGTTGTCTGCGTAGAGTATGACTTTGCCGTTTTGGTTTCTGGCGGCTCTGCCGATTGTTTGTATTAGACTGCGTTCGTCGCGTAGGAAGCCTTCTTTGTCTGCGTCTAGTATAAATATTGTTGCAACTTCAGGTATGTCTAGGCCTTCTCGGAGTAGGTTTATGCCTACTAGTATGTCGTAGTCGCCTATACGGAGTTGTCGTACGAGTTCTATGCGGTCAAGGCTGTCTATTTCGCTGTGCATGTATCGTACTTTGAAGCCTTCTTTGACGAGGTAGTCAGCTAGGTCTTCGGCCATGCGTTTTGTTAGAGTTGTTATTAGGACACGGTTGCCTTGGGTGATGGTTTTTTTTGCTTCTTGCATTAAGTGTTGCATTTGGTTTTGGATGGGCTGTATTTCGATTTCTGGGTCTAAAAGTCCTGTGGGTCTTGTGATGAGTTCTACGGGTGGGCCACTTTTTTGTAGTTCGTATTCTGCGGGGGTTGCAGAGACAAATAGTGTTCTTTTCATTTTTTGTTCGAATTCTTCAAATTTGAGTGGGCGATTGTCTAGGGCACTTGGAAGGCGAAAGCCAAAATCGACAAGGTTTTTTTTGCGTGAGTAGTCGCCGTTGTACATGGCGTGAGCTTGAGGAATGGTTTGGTGGCTTTCGTCAATAATTAGTAGATAGTCTTTTGGAAAGTAGTCCATTAGGGTGAATGGAGGTTCGTCTTTTTTTCGCCCGTCGAAGTGTCGGCTGTAGTTTTCTATGCCGTTGCAAAATCCTAGTTCGTTTATCATTTCTATGTCATAGTTGACGCGTTGTTTTAGGCGTTGGGCTTCTAATGGGGGTAGGGTTTGGAGGCGTTCTTGTAGTTCTTGGCGAATTTGTGTTAATGCTCTTTCATGTTTTTCTTGTGGCACTACGTATTGTCGTGCAGGATATATGGTGACACGGTCGATTGAAACTTTAATATCGCCTGTTAAAGTGTTTACTTCTTTGATTTTTTTTATTTTATTGTTTTCAAATTCGATGCGGGTGATGTCTTTTTCGTAGGCGGGTACAATGTCTACTACGTCGCCTCGAACGCGAAAGCGTCCTGCTTCCAAAAAAGTATCATCGCGTTCATACTGCATATCTACAAGGCTGTTAAGCAATTCTTGGCGACTTAATTCTTTGCCAATCTGTAGATCAACAGCTAAGCTCTTAAAATCTTCTGGGTTGCCCAAGCTGTAAATACAGCTAATACTTGCAACAATAATAGTGTCATTTCGACTAACTAGGCTAGATACGGCGTGCATACGCATTTTTTCAATTTGGTCATTAACTGTAGAATCTTTCTCAATATACATGTCCTGTGCGGGTAAATAGGACTCGGGTTGGTAATAATCGTAAAAACTAATAAAATACTCTACGCGGTTATTTGGAAAAAACTCTTTTAGTTCAGCATAGAGTTGAGCTGCTAAAATTTTATTATGAGCAATAATAAGTGTAGGTTTTTGGAGGCGACTAATAACATTTGCCATAACAAAAGTTTTACCGCTCCCGGTGATGCCTAAAAGTGTCTGTTTTTCTTTTTTCTGATAGTTCTCTAATAGTTTATTTATTGCCTCTTCTTGTCCGGGTGAGGTTTTGAATGGTGAAACTAGTTCAAATTGCATGATTTACGCCTAAACAGTATAAAGTTGGTGTGTAGTGTTTAAAATGTTGTTCTATTTTTTTGTGGAATCTATGTTTCTATGTTTTTTGATGGTTTATACTTAATAAGGGTCTTTTGTATAATTTGCGGTACGGGATATTAAAGTGACGTCTTTACCTGAGCAATCTGATGTTAGTAGTCAAGGTTTACCTGCTAATTATGTTCCTCTTGAGTTGGAAAAGCAGATTCGTGAGTTTTGGATTAAGAATTGTATTCGTGAAAAACTTGAGGCTTTATGTGATTCTCCTAATATTAAGGGTAATTTAGGTTATGTTGAGGGCCCGCCTACGCTTAATGGTATTCCACATATTGGGCATGCTCGTGGGCGTATTATAAAGGATATTAGGTATAGGTGGAAGACTATGGAGGGTTATTATATGCCTTTTTGGGCGGGTTGGGATTGTCAGGGGTTGCCTGTGGAGTTGGAGGTGGAAAAGCTTTTGGGGGTTCGTAATAAGCGTGAGATGCTCGAGCGGGTTGGTATGGAGCGTTTTATAGCTGAGTGTAAGGCGGCAATTATGCGTTATCATGTTTTGTGGCTTTCGGCGGATAGCTTGCTTGGTATTGCTATTAATCAAGAGAAAGCGTATTGGACCTATACAGATGAGTATATTGAGCGTGAGTGGCAAATTCTTAAGCAGGCTTGGGATCAGGGGTTACTTGAGGAGGGTCATTATGTTGTTGCGTATTGTCCTGGATGCCAAACAAGTCTTAGTAGTGCTGAGGTTGGTTATGAGGGCAGTTATAGAGAGGTAGAGGATCCTTCTTTTTACTTCAAATTTAAAGTTTCAGGTTCTGATAATGAGTATTTTCTTGTTTGGACTACTATGCCCTTTACAGTAGTTACTGACACTATGCTTGCTGTGCAGCCTGCTGCTGAGTATGTTAAAGTTCAAGTTGGCTCTGAAGTTTGGATAATGGTTAAGCAACGTGTTGAGTCTCTTATGGAAGAGTTAGAGATTGCTAATTATGCTGTTCTTCAAACAGTTATAGGTAAAAGTCTTGAAGGCATAGCTTATGATTATCCGTTAAAGGATATAATTCCTATACAGGTTGAAAATGAAGCATTACATCCTTTGGTGCATAAGGTTATAGGTGAAGATTTTGTTAATGTAGATACGGCTACAGGTATTGTGCATCTTTCTCCGGGTAATGGGGAGGATGATTTTTGGGCTGCAAAACGTCGAGATATGCCTATATATGCGCCGTTTGATGATGACGTTAAATTTACCAAAGACGCTGGTGATGTATTTGCGGGTGTGTTTGCACGGGCTGCTGATGCTATTGTTATAGAAGAGTTGCGTAATCGAAATGCTGTAGTAGCTCTAAAAAAAACTAAACATGAATATCCCCATTGCTGGCGTAGTCGTCATAAAATTATTTGGCTTGCCCGTAAAGAATACTTTTTACGTACTGATAAAATTAAAGATAAAGTTTTAGAAGCCTTCAAAACAGTCAACTTTTTCTATGATGAACCAAAAAATCGGTTTGCAAGTTTTCTAAGTGAAGGCAAATCTTGGTGCATTAGCCGAGAACGCATATGGGGTACACCCTTACCTATGTGGACATGTAAAGCCTGTGGCAACAAGCATTTAGTTGCAAGCAAAAAAGAATTAGTAGAACTCGCCCAAGAAACCATCCCATCAGATTTTGAGCTTCATAAACCCTGGGTTGATCGCGTTACACTAAAATGTGGCAAATGCAACGGCGTTATGAAGCGTGAAGACTTTGTCTTAGACACTTGGCACAACAGCGGAGCATCTCCCTATGCTCGATTTACCGATGAGGAAATAGAAAAATTTGTACCTGCAGATTTTCTAACAGAGGGCATAGACCAAACTCGAGGATGGGCAAACTCGCTTCTTCTAGAACATGTCATACGCACAGGCAAAGCTCAAACACCCTTCAAAGTATTTCTCTTTCAAGGCCTAACCCAAGACGCAAAAGGCCGAAAAATGAGCAAAAGCATAGGAAATTCTATAGAAACAAACCAGCTCCTTGAAAACAATAGTGCTGACCTCTTTAGATACTACATGACACGAAAATGCAACCCCATAGACTCTATGAACTTTGATCCCCAAGAACTCAACCGCAGAAGCTACCAAGTCCTCTCCACTCTCTATCACCTAAGCCGATTCTTCCTACAAAACGCACAATACGACAAATACAGCCCCCAAACACACAACAACCTAAACAACAATAAAACAAACCTTACAACAATAACCTTACTACAACCCGTAGACAAATGGGTGCTCTCCAAACTACAACAAACAATACAACAATACACCGAAAACCTTGAAAAATGCGAATTCAACACCGCACTTGCAAAACTAGACGACTTTGTAATAGAAACCCTGAGCCACCTATACGTACCTATGATCCGCAAAGAACTCTGGACAGACGACCCCCAAACAACCCAACGCCGACACACAATATACAACTTACTACATCACACACTAAAAACAATCACCTTACTCTTCAACCCCATAACCCCACATCTAAGTGAAATGCTATACCAAAAAATCTACCGCCAACTCGAACCTCACCTACCCGAAACCATAAACCTGGAAAAATGGCCAACCCCAAATCAAACACACCAAAATCCAATAATAGAAGAAGCATTCGAAACATTACTAAAAACAGCCTCTATAACATATGTTGCACGCCAACAAGGCAAACTCAAACGCCGATGGCCACTAAACACCGCCATAATAACTGCCCCACAAAAAACAATAAACCATCTACAACAACTAGAAACCCTACTACTCGACCTCACAAACATCAAAACAATACAATACACAACAACAGCCACTTCCACAACAACCCAAATAGACGATAAAGAAAAATGGGTAACTATACAAGAAAACGACATAACCGTAACCATAAGCAAACAACGAGACGACACCCTAATAGGCGAAGGCATAATGCGCGATCTAGCACGTCGCATACAAGCTCTGCGAAAAGAACTCGGATTTACCCCAACAGACATACTCGAAACCGCACACATAGCCGAACTCGACCCCGAAACCACACAACTACTAACACCACACATAACAGAAATGGTAAACCTCATACGCACAAAAAAAATCCAACTACACAACAACACAAACACACTCCAAAACACAACATGGCACGAGACAGAACTTGACAACAAAAAAATACACATAACCCTCCAATAACCCCTAACACACAAACAACAACCAAAACCTAAAACTTTACCAACCTAGCATTTTACAATTCTACATAAAAAATTTAATAACACGAAACCAAATTAACCTGATATGACAATTCCAACCGGCAAAGACAAATACCTCAAATGCCCCTACTGCGCATGCATCTTTTTTACCCAAACAGACCTAGAATCACATATCAAACAATTTGGCAACAACCCTGCTCAACATGTCAAAGAACACAAAGAAATTAACACAAAAATCGAATACGGATACGGAGTAGACGAATAAACTAAAAAAGAGAAAGAAGTATTAGGACTATTAGAGAGTGGTTTGTTGTAGGTCGCTGATTTTTAAAACTACTCGATAAGATTTGACAGCGCCATTTTTTCATCATTCTGTTTAATGTTCTGGCTTAATTGTATAAAGTTTGTATTTTCCACTTTTGTGTTTTTAACTGTCAGGTATTACTCTCTTTTGTGTGTTAACTTTAAGGTGCAAAACTGCCATATGAAGAGTATTCACTTTTTGGGTAGTGCTCGATATTAGTTTATGCTGTTAGTGGTCGTTTAAAAATTTTCACATTGATACATAGACCAATAATTGTTTTATGTATTTGAAGAGACTTTGAAAAACATAGTTTTTCTTGCCAAGCGTTTTACCCAAGTACGCAACGAAAGATGCTTACGCTCAATTTTTTGCGTATTTCTCTTGACAATTTTGACTTTATCAACTCCAAGCATTTTTTCATACACATAATTACCATCAACATAAACCTTAAAAATACTAAAAGGGTGCAAGCAACAAAAGCAACTCCTCCAAAACAGTGTTCTCGAGTTCCAAATGTGTATAAGCCAAAACCTCGCCAGAACAGTAATATCTATGGCATACCAAAACCAGACACTGATGCCCATTATCATGAACATTTTTCATTGCGACAAGCATACCGTTGCACCCCATTAGGCTACCTACCAAATTTCACAACTTTCACACTTCCACAACACGAACACTATACCGACAATAACACCATACACACTTCACCACCAACCCGCACCACCACACCAAATGTCAACGCATCCCTAAACTAATATCGAACACTACCAAATTTTCTATAGCTATATCAACTGCTTGCTCTAAGGAAATATTTATTGAAGTATCATTTATCGTGAAAAGCAATCGAGAATCTTCAACTGAACACAATTGACCAAACTTGTTAAATCTAACAGCTAAGCTATCATAATCTACACCCTTAAACACATATGTCCACGTATATAATGTATAAGATTGTTCGCCAACAGCGTAATTTTCTACAACAAGTTTAATGTTTTCAGCAGTTATTGTGGTGATGTCTTTTTTTATGTCAACATTATCTAACATGGCTATTAGGTTGCTTGAGTCAATTTTAGTATAGGTTTGGTATTTTTCAAGAAAAGCCACCCTGCATCAAGCGTGTTAGCATACACCGGATGCTGAGGGTACTTTTGCCCCTTCAATTCACTAATTAAGCATGATGTCATTATACCTTTTTCAAAAGAAAAACTGATGTGTACTTCACTATTTTCTGAAATCAGCCCATATAGTATGTCATGTATTTGCCTGTTGTTATCGCCAAGTGGGAACCCTTGTAATACATCACCACTTATTATGTTGATTGTGTATTGTGATAAATCTATGGGCAATATGTTTTTCATGAAATTCATTACTACATCTTGATTAGTGGTTTTGTCTGTTGCATTTGTAGGTAAAATTGCTACGGATGATGTTGCGATCAATGCAACAAATAAAGATACAAAAATTTTTGTTAATTGTCTTTGCATCTGCTTTCTCCACCATTAGATTGAAATATTATTTTCTTTTTGTTTTAGGGTTTGTTTTATTATTTTGCCTGTTGTTGTGTTGGTTGGTAGTTTTTTGCAGTATTCTATTTCTTTTAATGCTTTGTATGGTGCTATTTTGTTGTTGACAAAGTTGATTATTTCTTCTTTTTTTGTGTTTTCTTTCCCTTTTTTAAGTATTATAAATGCTTTAGGTATTTCGTCAATAGGGGTTTTTTGTTTGCCTATTACTGTACATAGTTCTATTGAGGGGTGTTGTTGTAGTATTTCTTCAAGTTCTTTGGGGTAGATGCTGTAGTCTTTGTGTTTTATTAAATCTTTTTTGCGGTCTACTATGTAAAAATAGTCTTCTTTGTCTTTGTATGCAATATCGCCTGTTAGTAGCCAAGTGTTGCGAAAAACCTGAGCAGTTTCATCTGGTTTTTGCCAGTAACCTCTCATTATTTGCGGTCCTTTAACTGCTAACTCTCCTTTTTCTCCTATGGGTAGTATAGTTTGTCCTGTTTTTAAATCAACAATACACGCTTTTGTATCTAACAATGGTTTGCCTATTGAACCAATTTTTACACTATCTATTGATGTGTTGATGGGATTACAATGAGTAACTGGTGAAGCCTCTGTTAATCCGTATCCTTCTACTAAAAGACAGCCCGTAAGTTGCATAAAACGCTTCTGAACAGTAGACGGTAATGAAGACGATCCTGAAATACATACACGTAATGATTTTAAATTATACTTTTCCGTTTTCTCCTCTAACTTTGCAAGTAACGCTCCATACATAACAGGCGTACCACAAAAAACCGCTACTCCAAACTCTTCAATATCTTGCAAGCTTTTTACGGAACTAAATTTGGACGATATCACCATTTCAGCACCTATACTAATAGGCATAATCATGCAAGCGGTCAAACCATAAATATGAAAAAACGGTAACACCGACAAAAAAACATCATTTGATCCACATTTTAAATGGGAAGCAAACGATAACGCGTTTGAAACAATATTTGTATGCGACAACAAAACACCCTTCGGAACCCCTGTAGTGCCTCCCGTATACTGAATCACTGCAACGTCATCAGAATCAACCAACACACCTATCCTAACAACATCCCTTTCTCTTATTAAACTTTCAAAATCCAACACATTCAACTTTACCCTAAAATCTGTAACTTTTGAACAAATCACTGCATTACCCAAATCCGTAACTATAACGACATTTTTTAACAACGTTTTATCTATAATATTTTCAACAATTAGCCACAAAGATTCCAAAACAATAATCGTCTGCGCCTTTGAATCACAAAGCTGTCTCTCAACCTCTCCCTCTACATGTAAAGGATTAACAGCAGTAACCACCGCCCCAACCTTAAGCGCTCCAAAAAAAGCAACCACAAACTGAATGCTATTATGTAAAAAAAGCGCCACACAATCACCCTTCTTAACTCCCAAATCCGATAGCACACCTGCAAAACTATTAGACTTTTCATCTAACTCCCAATAAGAAACTTTTTGTTTACCATATCTAAGCGCGATTTTCTCTGGCAAGCTCTTTGCCATTTGACTTAAAATTACATGCAACGTCACTTTAACTATCTTACCCCTTCTTTTTTCCTTTGACACCAAATCAACCCCTTATGCTTTTCTAATGCCTAATAGCCACAATAACGTAGCGAATGCTTCTATTAAAATTGGTAGATAAATATATGGTGCCGGGGACGGGATTCGAGCCCGCGACTTCTGGCAAAGAGCGTTTAGCCCCTTTTGTCTCCAGATTATGAGTCTGGCGCCCTAGCCAGGCTAGGCTACCCCGGCAACACGTGTCTAATGTTTGCCTATGGATGCATGTTAGTCTATAATCAGTCATTTAAACTTTAAGCTCTAAATGAAAAATCTTGTAACTATTTTTGCAATTTTTCTACTTTATTTTCTGTGGCAATGTAGACTAAATCAGTTAAACCTACAAAAAATCCTGTTTCAACAACACCTGGAATATTTTTCACTTTAACTGCTAAATCTTGAGGATTCGAAACTAACCCAAAATTTGCATCAATTATAAAATTTCCATTATCTGTAACAATCGGTCCTAGTTTGCCTTTTCCTTCACGAACATTTACCTCTCCTCCTAAAACAGTAATTCTGTTTTTGACAAAAGCAAGAGCAAATGGCAAAACTTCAATTGGAACAACTTGACCATTTTCTCCTAAAACTTTAACACGTTTACTCTCATCGACAATTATGACATTAAATTTACTTGCGGCTGCTACAATTTTCTCTCTTAGTAAAGCTGCGCCCATGCCTTTGATGAGATACAATTCTGGTGTAACTTGATCTGCACCATCAATAGTTAAATCAATAACCGGATGCTCGTCAAGTGTTGTTACCTCAATGTCGTGTTGAATTGCAAGTTGAAAAGCCTGATACGACGATGGGATGCCTACAATTTTTAGTTCTTCCTCTTTTACTCGTTTGCCTAATGCCTCTATAGCAAAAGCAACTGTAGTTCCGCTTCCTAAGCCTACAACAAAATTATCCTTAACGTGTTTAACTGCTTCAAGAGATGCATTTTTTTTTGCTTCCTGAATTAAATCTGCTCTATCCTTCAATTTCCATCTGCCCTAATTTATCTAGCACTTTTTCAACTTCACTTCTAATAGACTCTATACGCTTTTCCGCCTCACTTTTAGTATCTGACTTTTCTGTTGGCGGTTTACGTTTTTTCTTAGCTCTCTCTTCACTGCTACTACTACCGCTACCACTTGAAGACTTTATAGCGGGCTCTCCTTCGTCTTCATCATCGTCAGTTTCCATTTGTGTTGGTATGGGCGTTGACATTTTTATGGGGATCTCTTTTATTGGTTTAATGTCAATTCTTCCCCGTAATTCATCCACTTTACTTGTTAATTCGCCAAAGCGTTCACTAAAGAGTTGCATTAAATCTTCTTGCATACCCTCAAGTTCATGTAACGCTACAATAGTTTCGTCTTTTGCTATTGATTCTTTAATTATTAACATGCGATTTTTGTAAGTTATTGCAAGTTTATCTCGCTCTGACTCTGTAATTTTACCCTCAGCCTGCGCTTCATAAAGACGTCTTATAGAATCTCCTAAAATTTCCCGCTCTAAATCTAAAATACGTAATTCATCCTTAGCAATAGATGCCGTGGATGTTTGTACACTTTTCGACAACCTAAAGGGTAAACTACCTGTCGTTATTTCTAAACCTAAGTTTTTAGAGTCTTTATCCTTATCTTTTTCTTCCGGTTTTTTCTTCTCTCTACCCTTAAGTCGCATGCCGTTAAATACTAGCATGGATGCAGTTATGGCCAGCGTTACTGCTAAGACAATTATAATGATGAATGTGATATCATCAAACCAAGCCATGCTACGCTATCCTGCCTCTATACTAAAACTACACTTGATATATAAATAAATTAATGTAACAACACTAAAAAACCATTAAAACAACAAAAAATATCCATCATAACCGTAAACTATTATATAGCATTTTTACTTCAATACCATGCTAATCTTTGTAATCATGTTTACTAATCATGTGTTTAATGTTTTTCGTAAATTTAGAGATTTCAACATTAATTCTGTTGTGCTTTTTGAATATTTTTGTGGAAAACTGTCAACATGTACTTTGTTATTTTTATGTTTTGTATTTTATGTTTTGGATTGTTTTTTGTCTTATACTTTTTGCGTTTGGAAAAACTATATATGATTAGTTGCACTCAAAATGTGTGCACACCTCACGCGTTCGAATTGATCCCTCGCCCGGATACTTAATGGTCGTTAGAGCCAAAATCTTGGTTGTGATACGGAAAGCCATATAAATCGCTTCTACGTGTTTGTTTGCGCATCGGAGATATAGAAATGCCAAAATGGGGATACTCCATCATTCAAGAAACCTTAGATCCAGAAAGAACAGCGAAAGCAAGCGGAAGAGAACTTAAAGTATCCCATAAAGCGGCAAGAGAAGTATGCCGCATTGTTAGGGGTATGATGCTTAGCACAGCAAAAGATTATCTACGAGACGTTATAGCAATGAAAAAAGCTGTCCCCTACGCAAGATACAACAAGAAACTCGGCCACAGACGTGGTTTAGTCCGTACTTTTGCCGGAAGATATCCAATAAAAACATCAAAACAGATCCTTCGTGTTATCGAAGCGGCAGAATCAAACGCTGAAAATAAAGGCTTAGACGTTGACCGCCTGAAAATTCTTCACGCTGCTGCATATCCAGGTATGAAAATTAAACGTTTCACTCCACGAGCACAAGGTAGAGCATCACCAAAATACAATACTACAACACACGTTGAAATTGTCCTAGACGAAAAATTGGGAGAATAGGCATGTCAATAGTTAAACGCTTTATAACAGAATCAATGAAAAAAAACGAAATTGACGAGTTCTTACAGAAAAGACTTGAACGCGCAGGATACGGCGGAGTTAATATTTCAAAAACTCCACTAGGAACCCACGTTGTTATCTACGCCATGAGACCGGGACTAGTTATTGGTAGAGGCGGAGAAACAATCAAAGAACTCGCAGTTTCACTAGAAGAAAACTTTAAGCTTTCTAACCCCCAAATCAGCGTTTCTGAAATCGAAATACCTGAATTTAACGCAATCGTCGTTGCAAACCGTGTCGCCTCTGCACTACAACGAGGCGTCCACTTTAGACGCGCCGGTTTTTGGGCACTAAACCAAGTCATGGAAGCCGGCGCATTAGGTTGCGAAATCGTCATCAGTGGAAAACTACGCACCGAACGCGCCAGATTTGAAAAATTCCGTGCAGGATACTTCCCAAGATGCGGAGAACCAGCACTACAATTCACAAAAAAAGCCGAAGCACATGTCCAACTTAAACCAGGTATGCTAGGCATACGCGTTAAAATAATGCCACCAGACGCACAATTCCCAGATAAAATTAAAATAGCCAAAGAATTACCAACCAACGAAGAAGAACCAGAAATAATAACAACACCACCAGCTCCAATGCCAACACTCACAATAAAGCCTGAACCAACACCAGACAACTCTATCATCGTCGAAGAAGTGACAGACGACGCATTATCACCAACCTCTGAGCCTAATACATCACCACCCACTCCTAAGAAAAAAACAGCTGCAAAAGTTGTTGTAAACAATACTGAAAAAACTGAGGAGGCAAAAGAATAATGGCTATTATGCGTCTACAAGAAATAATAAACATGTCTAGTGAAGAACGGACAAAAAAACTATCTGAATTACGCACTGAGCTTGCACGCATGAGAACCATGATCCGTGCAGGTGGTGCTGTAGAAAACTCAACTCGCGTAAGACAATTACGCAAAACCATCGCTCAAATTCTCACAATCGAGAATGAAGTGAAACTTAACCTTAGGACTCCAGCAAAAAAAGAAAAAGCTGACAGCAAACAGTCTCAGGTGAAAACTCCAAAGGAGAAACAAAATTAATGAAAGTTACCCCAGACATCATCCGATACGAGTTTATCGGCACGGCAGCTCAAGTCGCTCAAAGTAACCATTCTGGCTATCTTGGATTAAGTGGCAGAGTTATCGGGGAAACAAAAAACACTTTCACTATAAACAGTGAAGACAAACTTAAAAGCATAATCAAAGACTCTGCAGTTTTCAACTTTACATTCAATGATGGTACAATCGTTGAAATTGATGGTAAACTTTTGATTGGAAGACCAGAGGATAGACTAAAAAAAAGCATTAAGAGGTTATGGTAATGTCTCTTACATTCAAACAACCCAAAAAAACATGCGATGACCATAATTGTCCATTCCACGGCGAACTTGCCATAAGAGGACGCGTTCTCGAAGGCATAGTTGTTTCCGCAAAAATGGACAAAACAGTAATAGTTGACAGAGAATTCATGCAATTCTCATCAAAATTCTCAAGATACGAAAGACGACACGGTCATATTGCATCACACAATCCACCATGCATTGACGTTAAAGAAGGCGACAGCGTAAGAATTGCTGAATGCAGACCAATCAGCAAAACAGTCTCTTTCGTAGTTGTTGAAAAATTAGGAGATAAAAAGTAATGTCCACATCAAAAGGCAAAGGATTTAGTGCAAAAGGCGCATCCACACAAGGACAAAAAATCAGCCGTGGCTTAGTAGCAGGATCCGAATTACGATGTACCGATAACACCGGTGCAAGAGTTCTCCGTTTAATCCAAGCCATGGGCTACAAGGGACGTCTAAGACGATACCCATCAGCAGCCGTAGGTGACAAAGTAACAGTCTCAGTTCGCCAAGGCGCACCAGATATGCGTACAAAAATCTTCCAAGCCGTTATAGTACGTCAAAGAAGACCATTCCGTAGAGTTGACGGTGTTTGGGTACAATTTGAAGATAACGCAGCAGTAATTATCACACCTGAAGGTGAAATGAAAGGCTCCGAAATCAGAGGGCCAGTTGCAAGAGAAGCAGCAGAAAGATGGCCAAGAGTCGCCAGTGCTTCAAGCACAATTGTGTAAGGATAGAAAGTATATGCAAATAAAAGTTAAAAATCCTCGTAAACAACGAAAACGTCTCTATAACGCCCCAGCTCACAGACGCCACAAATTAATGGCTGCTCCAATAGTAAAAGAACAAGCTGAAAAACAAGGCGCAAAGACCCTTCCAGTACGGAAAGGTGATACTATTTGCATTCAACGTGGCGATAACAAAGGCTTTGAAGGCAAAATTTCTCGCGTTGACAGAAAAAATTATCGAATTTACGTTGAAGGCTTAACACGCGAAAAAGTTGATGGCACCAACATTTTTCTCTCAGTACATCCTTCCAAGGTTATGATTAAGACTCTTAACCTCAATGATAAAAAACGTAAAGCGGTTATCGAACGAAAAAAACCACTAGAAAAAGAAACTGCTCCAAAACCAACACAAAAACCTACAGTGACCATTAAAACAAAGCGTAAACCAAAAATCTTTGTAACAGAGAAAGTCAAATACTCACAAGCAGCAGTTAAAAGAACAGCGATAAACAAAACCGCTGAATCTAAGCCTAGTGCTAAACCAGAAACCTCTAAAACAGAAGAAGGAGGACAATAAATTTGGGTAAAAAAGGAAAAACAGCAAGGCTGAAACGAAAGCCAGCACCAAAATACTGGCCTATTCACAGAAAAGAATCACCATGGGTAGTTAAACCTGCATCCGGTCCACACTCACAACAAACGTGTTTACCAATGACACTTGTACTCCGAGATGTGTTAGGTATTGCGTGTACCAGAAAAGAAGGAAAACTCATCCTCTCAGGAGGCAAAGTTCAAGTAAACGGTATAGTCCGTAAAAAAGACGATTTCCCCATTGGTTTAATGGATGTCGTCTCAATGCCTGACACAAACAGGAATTACCGTGTTATACCTTCACACAAAGGTCTATTCCTATCGCCTATTAGCTCGGAAGATGCAAAATACAAACTTTCTCGTGTAGAAAACAAAACTACAACTACTATTGGTGTACAAATTGCACTTCACGATGGCACAAACATGCTAATCAAAGTTGCCGATCCAAAAAATCCTGTTGAAGTAACATATGAAACATTCGATATTCTTAAAATAAACATTGCAACTGGTGAAGTTGTTGAAAAACTTGTAACAAAAGAAGGTAACACTGCAATTATCACTGGTGGTAAAAACATTGGTGTTCAAGGAAAAATAGTTGAAATAGAAAAAACTGAAGCTAAAAAACGTCGCCAAGCACTAGTTATTGTTGAAGATAACAAAGGCGTACGTTGCCAAACTATTTTGGACTTTATCTTTTCCATAGTTGATAAAGAGGAACCAAAAGTAGTAATAGAATCGGAGGAAAACGCAGTTGTCTGAAGAGACTCAAAATAAGCGGACTGAGCATAAGATGATGCAACCACGCATCGAAAAAGTAGTTGTTAACCTAAACATTGGTAAATCAGGTGAGCCACTTGAAAAGGCTACACGTGTGCTCGAAGAAATTTCAGGTCAAACACCTTACAAAGCAAAAGCAAAGAAAAGTATCAGAGACTGGGGTATCAGACAAGGTGAACCAATCGCTTGTGTTGTAACTTTACGTCGAGAAAAAGGTATAGACTTCTTAAAGAAAGTACTTCCAGTTGTTGATAACAAACTATCTGCACGTTCATTTGACGAAATTGGGAACTTTGCATTTGGTTTAAAGGAACACATTGACATTCAAGGTGTAAAATATGATCCTGATATTGGTATATTTGGTATGGATGTCTGTGTTTCAGTTAATCGTCCAGGTCAACGTGTGAAAACTCGTCGAAAGCAAACAAAATACGTCGGCAAGAAACATTTGCTTACACCTGAAGAGTCCATTGAATATGTGAGACAAACTTTAGGAGCCGAAATAGTCTAAAATGGAAGTGTGAATGTATGGGAAAACAGCAAATTAAAAAAGAACTAAAACATGGCAAGGGCTCACGATCATGCGTTAGGTGCGGTGCTCACGGTCCAGTAATTCGACGTTACGATTTACATTTATGTAGACAATGTTTTAGAGAAGCCGCACCAAAAATAGGCTTTAAAAAATATGAATAGGAGCTAGGGCAATGGATACTTTAACAAATGGATTAATAACAATAATTAACAACGAGATGCGCAATAAACGTGAATGCATCATTAGCCCAGCCTCTAAACTGTTAGGTCGCGTTTTACGTATAATGCAACTTAATGGTTACATAGGTGAATTCGAATTCATTGATGATGGGCGTCTAGGCAAATTTAAAGTTCAATTATTAGGCAGAATCAACAAATGTGGCGCAATTAAACCACGGTTTCCATCAAAGGTTGGTGAATTTGAAGAATGGGAAAAGAAGTTTCTCCCTTCGAGAGATGTAGGGTTAATGGTTGTTTCAACGTCTAAAGGCGTTATTGCACATAAGGATGCTGAACAAAAGAACATAGGAGGAAGGCTGTTAGCCTTCGTGTATTAAGGTGTTTTTTATGCGACTTTCAGAAATATCTAGAACCATACAAGTTCCTGAGGCTGTAACTATTAGTTTACAGGGTAAAAAAGTAAGTGTATCAGGCGAGAAAGGTTCTCTAATTCGAGATTTTTCTTTTGCTCCAATTTCCATTGAAGCTAACGAGCAAACTGTTCGCATTTCAGCAAAATGGCCTCGTAAAAAAGAATCTGCCCTTGTTGGTACAATATACTCCCATATCCAAAACATGATAACTGGTGTGACTAAAGGTTATACATACAAGCTAAAGATTGTGTTCTCACACTTTCCAATAACTGTAAAAGTCGAAGAAAAAAGTGTTTTAATTGAAAACTTTACCGGTGAAAGACAAGCAAGACGCGTTAAAATCGTAGGTGATGTTAAAATTAAGCTTGAACCTGATGATATCATAGTCTCAGGTATAAATCTAGAACATGTAAGTCAAACAGCTGCAAATATTGAGCAAGCTACACGTGTTAGAGGTAAAGATGTACGTGTTTTTCTTGATGGTTTATACGTTTACGAAAGAAATGAGGGTATGGCATAATGACTGAAAAGAAACCACAATTACAACGTGAAGCTCTTCAAACAAGAACTCGTGCGCGAAACAAAAAACCTGCTTTTCTTAGACAAGAAAGTTGGCGCGACACAAAGTTTAGCGAAAGCTGGCGAAGACCACGAGGCTTAGATAATAAAGTTCGCCAAAAAGTTAAAGGCTGGCCTGCAAGTCCTAGTACTGGCTACAAAGGCCCAAAATTTGCTCGTGGCTTACATCCATCAGGCTATAGAGAATTTATTGTCAGCAATATTGACGCCGTAACAACAGTTGATCCTACTACTCAAGCTATTCGTATAGCCCATACAGTTGGCAAAAGAAAACGTGCTCTTATAATTGCTGAAGCTGAAAAATTACAGATAAAAGTTCTCAATCCAATTGTTGAGTCTGTAGTAGCAGAAGTTAAAAACACACAAACTACAGATGCTGAGCAAAAAGAAAAAGAGAAAGCCGAAAAAAAATCAAAAAAGACAAAAGACAAAGATAAAAAGGGCAAAGAAAAAGATAAAAAATCAAAGTCTAAGGAGAAGAAGAAATAATGACCAATCTATCAAGTCAAAGGCGCCTTGCTTCAGCTATTCTTAAAACTGGCGAAAACCGTGTTTGGATTAACCCTGAACGTGTTAGCGATGTTGAAGGTGCTATTACACGTGAAGAAATCAAAAAATTGATTTGTGAAAAAGTTATTGTTTCATTACCTGAAAAAGGTGTTAGTCGCTCCAGAGCAAAGATTATTCGTGAAAAGAAACGTAAAGGTAGACGTCAAGGTCCCGGCAGCTACACTGGCTCACCAAAAGCTAATGTAACCAAAAAAGAAACTTGGATGATTAAAATTCGTTCATTACGCCGGAAGCTACGCGAGCTTAAAGCAAATCGAACAATCACTGAAGAAACCTCTACTGAATTTTATCGTATGGCTGGAAGTGGTCGGTTTGGATCTGTTGCTGAACTAGAGCGTTATCTGAAAGCAAAAGATCTATGGAGGAAACGTTAAGATGGCAAGAAATGCAAATTATCGTGTGCAATTAAGACGTAGACGCGAAGGTAAAACTGACTACCAAGCTCGTAAAAACCTGGTTATTTCTGGTAAACTTCGTCTAGTAACTAGAGGTTCATTAAAGAATGCTACTGTGCAGATCATTCGAGCAAAACCCGAAGGCGATTTTGTTCTAGTAGCTGCAAACAGTAACGAATTAAGTAAACAATTTGGTTGGAAAGCTCCAACAGGCAACATTCCTGCTGCATACTTAACTGGACTGCTTTGTGGTTTAAAAGCTAAAAAACACGGTGGTGTTAAAGAAGCCATTTTAGATGCTGGTCTTGTTTCTCCCACTAAAGGTGCAAGAATTTTTGCTATGCTAAGTGGTGTTGTTGATGCAGGTATTGATGTTCCTTTTAGTGAAGACAAACTGGTTAAAGAACGTATAAAAGGTGAGCAAGTTGCAAAGTATGCAAAAAAACTTGGTGCTGACTCTGATGAATACCATCAAAAGTTTGCCACATACATTAAAGCAGGTATTGCCCCTGAAAAGTTACCCGAACACTTTGCACAAGTTAAAGCTGATATGATTGCGTCATTTAAGGGTGAAAAGAAAGAATGAGTAGACAACAACGAGAAGATCGCGATAGACGTACGTCCAATCTTGAAGCGTGGGTTCCAAAAACCCGGCTCGGTAAGATGATACAAGAAGGCAAAATTACCACAATGGAAGACCTATTCCTTAGTGGCATAAAAATTTCTGAACCACAAATTGTTGATTCCCTGCTTCCAGACATACAGGAAGAGGTTATAAACGTTAACTTAGTTCAGAAGCAAACTGATGCTGGTGAAAACTCGCGTTTCAAAGCAATTGTTGCCGTTGGCAACAGAGATGGATACATTGGCATAGGTAACGGAAAAGCCAGCCAAGTTCGCAACGCAATTGAAAAAGCTGCTGCAAATGCACGATTAAATATCGTTCCAGTAAAACGTGGCTGTGGTAGTTGGGAATGTAATTGTGGTCAACCTCACTCTGTTCCCTTCCAAGTTGAAGGTAAATGTGGTGGTGTCCGTGTTGTTATCCTTCCAGGTCCAAGAGGTTTAGGTCTTGTTTCAAGTGAAGTTGCAAAGACAATATTTGGCTTAGCCGGTGTTAAAGACCTATGGATGAGAAGCTTTGGTTCAACAAGAACAGTTCCTTCGTATGCATATGCAATCTTTGATGGTTTACGTAAAACATATAACTTGATTACTCAAGCCGATTGGGTGAAGTAAAATGGCACAACAACAAGAAGTAACAAAACAAATAGCAGTGGTTCGAATTCGTGGAACAATCAGCGCACAAAGAGATACACGTGAGACATTAACACTATTACGTTTAGACCATACTAATCACGCTATTCTTATTGATGATAGGCCATCCTACAAAGGTATGCTCCAAGTAGTAAATAATTATGTTACATGGGGTGAGGTTACAAAAGAAACTATAACTACAATGCTTGAAAAAAGAGCTCGTTTATCTGGTAACAAAAAGCTAACCGCAGAATACCTTGAAAAACTTGGATGCAAGTCTTTTGAAGATCTAGCCGATGCAATAATGTCTGGCAAAGCAGAACATGGTAAACTACCTTTTATGATACCGGTATTCAAATTACACCCGCCAAAAAAAGGTTTCAAAGGCAATGTTAAAAAGTCTTTCAAAGCTGGTGGAGAATCAGGATATCGTGGCGAAGCTATAAACGATCTAGTTAAACGCATGATTTAATCACCTGATAAGCGTTCCTACTTTACATTCCCCTTAATTTTTATTTTTTCCATGTATTCATAATTAATATACAAGTTTTGAAGAATGTTTTTTTCTTATCTGTTTGAACGTTACAGGTATACAAGATGTTAAATGCATCAATTTTTGTTAACTGAAATGTTCTGTTTGTTGATATAAAAAAGACTAATACGAACGTGTACGTTAATCATGGATACATGGTTTTTTTGAATTATATTTTTTGTTTTAGGGTTAATTGTGCAATTATAGTTGATGTTGACCATTTAACGTGAAAATTTTTGTAGGTCTGCATGTTTGTGTGTCATTTTTTCCGTTTTTATGATTATTTTCCTCTTTATGTTGTAAGTATTTTTTTGTGCTTTAGACTGCGATATCTTTTATAATATCGAAAATGAGATGCGATAAGTATTTGGATGGGTAATAATGAGTGCAAAGTGGCGTAGAAGTATTAAACATCGTAAATGGTCAGACCTTGGCGATGATGCTGGTTTGGGTGTTAAAAGCGCGTCCAAGTCAATGCGTATAGATACTCTTAAACCTGCTAAAAACACACGTTATAGCCCAAGCTTTAGGGTTCCAAAAGGCTATAGTAAGCGCAAATTTAGTGACCTTAAACCTTTAATCGATATTTTCCAAGAGAATAATTGGATAACTATTGTTGCAGACATCGCAGGATTTAATAAGGAATCCTTTAAGATAAATGTGAAAGATCAGAAAATTACGCTGTCTGCAAAATCAAAAGAACGCAGATTCTATAAAAGTTTAAATTTGCCGAAGGTAGTCATACCCAGCGATATCCACACAACTTTCAAGAATGGCGTGTTGGAAATAAAATTAAAAAAAGCCGAAATTCACAATAAATAATAAACAACAAGAAGCGGATTAGAATATGCCTCATAAACTTAGAAAAATACGAAAAACAAGAGGTTCGAGGACACAGGGTTACGGAAGGATTGGCCAACACCGCGATGCGGGCAGTAAAGGCAATCGAAAAGTTGGACGACACAAGCACCTTTGGAGTAAAGTAGTTACTTCTGAGCCGGACTATTTTGGAAACCACGGTTTTACATCCCCTCGAAGTCTACACAAGAAAGAAAAAATTATCAATCTCCAGAAATTAGCTGAAATTACTGAAACCAATGCAATTAATTTAGCTGCACTAGGTTACACCAAATTGTTAGGTGCTGGAAAAGTCACAAGAGCTTTAACTGTTACAGTTCTAGAATGCTCTAAAACAGCTGAAGAAAAAATCGCCAAAGCTGGCGGTAAAGTAATTACAGTCTCCAAAGAGACCGGAGCGTAACGTTAAAACATGGCTGGAAGATTCCTTAGTATATTTAAGCCAATCGGCAGAATTTTACCTGAAATAAAAAAACCCACACGCAAAGTTTCTTTTAATGAAAAAATCTTCTGGACAGCACTTGTTTTAATAATTTTCTTAGTCATGACTGAAGTCCCTCTTTATGGTGTTGGCCCAAGCGAGTTTGACCAGTTTTCACAGTTGAGAGTCATCTTTGCCTCCAACAGAGGTACTTTGATGGAGTTGGGTATAGGGCCTATCGTGACTGCTGGTTTAATTCTCCAGTTACTTGTTGGTTCTTCAATAATTAAATGTGATATGTCTAATCCTGAAGATAGAAGTCTTTTTACTTCAGCAAGTAAAGTTTTCTCTATCGCTTTAACTGCTTTGCAAGCAGGTGCGTATATTTGGAGTGGCATGTATGGTTCACTTTCTGAGCTTGGTATAATTGTGATACTTGCTATACTTTTCCAATTGGTAGCTGTTGGTATAGTTGTGATGCTTCTTGATGAATTGCTTCAAAAAGGCTGGGGTTTAGGCAGTGGTATAAGTCTCTTTATTATGGCTGGTGTTGCTCAACAAATTTTGTGGGCTACTTTCTCGCCGACAAATGGTTTGTTCGTAGGTGCATTAACGTCTTTGCTAAGCACTGCAGAGGAGTCATTAACTGCTTCTGGCTGGATCTTAGGTTCGGGTGGTTCATATCCATATTCATTAATTGGTTTCATTGCGACAATTGCTGTATTTCTTATAATCATATATGTGCAGGGTATACGTGTTGAATTGCCGGTAACTTATGCAGGTTACAAAGGCTTCCGTAGCAGATACCCAATTAAACTATTGTATGTCAGCAACTTACCAGTCATATTTGCTAGTGCGCTGTTTGCAAACGTGTTCTTCTTTACACAACTGCTATGGACACGCTTCAACAATCCTAACTCAACTATGGTCACATGGTTTTTCCGAATCTTTGGAAACTATGCTGATGATGGTTCAGGTATTACCAGTATCGGTGGTTTAGCGCATTATGTGACTGCACCCTCTGGTATTATGAATGTATATGCTGAACCAATTCGCGCATTGGTGTATCTTGGCATTTTGGTCCTTTTCTGTGCTATATTCTCGTTAACTTGGCTTGAAATTGGCGGTTTAGGCCCTAATAAAGTGGCTAAGCAGCTTATGGATAGTGGCATGCAAATTCCGGGGTATAGACGTAGTGAGCGACCAATTGAGCAAATATTAAGACGGTATATTCCAGTGGTGACGGTGCTTGGTGGTATAATAGTTGGTCTAATAGCTGGTTTAGCTGACTTTCTAGGTGTTTTCGGTTCGGGAACTGGTATCTTGTTGTCTGTTGGTATCATATATCAGTATTATGAATTGTTGATGCGTGAACGTGCTGCTGAAATGTTCCCTGCCTTTAAAGCGCTATTAGGCGACTAAACAAGTAAGTAGGCTTTTGCCTTTTTTTCTTTTTTATTTTTTATAAAATTTAATTATTTAATTTGTTAATTTTGTAAGTGTACTGTGTATTTATTGTGGTTATTTTTTGTTGTTAGTTTCTTTGGTTTTGTTTTGGTTGGTGTATTCGCCAGTTTTTATTTTGTCTATGAGTAGGCTGACGTATTCTATTGGCCATACGTCGTCGCATACGTCGTTTGTGAGGATGTTTCTTTTGTTGAAGAATGATATTAGGTCGTTTTTTAGGAGTAGTATTAGCATGAATTTGTGTCCGTAGGTTTGTTTGAATAGGGAGTATTTTGATGATTGTTTGAGGTTCATTTCGTAGTGTGGTTCAAGGATTATTTTTCTGCCATTGATTTCTTTGTCTAAAATAAAGTCTGGGGTGTATTTATCTCCTGGTAGTATGAAGGTGATGGTTTCGTATCCGTAGGGTATGTTCATTTGTTTTAGTGTTCGTGCTGTTTCTTTTTCCCATCCGCTTTTGTAGTTGTTTGGTTTTTGGGGTTGTGTTTGTGTGGGTTGGTTTGCGATTGTTTGGATTTGTTCATAAAATTTTAGTGCTTCTTTTAGGGTATTTCTGTTTAGGTTTTTTCGTTTGAGCCATTTGCCTATTAAGGATAGTGGGTAGTCTGCTTTTGCTGGGTCGGTGGGGAAGATTCGTTTAGCGTATTGGGTGATTTTTATTTGTGCGTTTTTGTTTGTATCGGGGTCTCTCCATAAGTGTGGTATGGTGGTTTTTATTAGTCCTAGGCTTATAGCGACGTTGACGTTTTCTTTTGTTAGGGGTATTTGGAGGTCTTCGGGAGTGTATTGTTTAAAGATTTCTAGGTCTGGGTTTGGGCGTACGGTCCATCGCATGTAGGTCCATGCTTTGTGTTTGTTTGGGCCTTTCATTTTTTCGATGGTTTTTGTTAGTTCGTCTACAAAGTTTTGGGGTTTGGGGAATTTTTGTGTGTATCGTATTAGGTCTTTTTCGGCTTTGAATTTGACAAATATGTTGACGGCTGCTAGGGTTTCGGCTATGGTTTCTTTTTGTGGTCCTAGGTAGTTGTAGAAGCTGTATTTTGTGATTTCTTCTTTGAAGAGGTGTGGTTTGGTGATTTCAAAGAGACGTTTGGTTCCGTATTGTTTGTGTAGGTTGATAAGTAGGGTGCGTGCGTTTTCTGTGAAGCCTACCATTTGGTCGTCGAGTATTGCTGCGGTTAGCAAGAAGTAGTGTGCGGTGTGTTTTTTTTCTTCGTGGTCTTTTGTGTAGGGGTTAAATAGTAGTTGTGGGGTCATTCGGTTGTCCCACTGTGCATCTGTTATGTTTGTGTTGTCTTTCACAAACTTTGTTAGTTGGACTTGCAGATCGTCGGTTACCATTTAATTTTTCCTTTTTATTTAATTGTGTTTTTCGCTTTTAATGCTTGCCTATGTTTTGTTTAAATATTCTGTTTTTGAGGTTATTTGTGGTGGTACGGTTTGTGTGTTGTGGGTAAATTAGTAAAAATGGTTATAAACAAGTAAGATGGTTAGGGTTTACATAAGTAAGTATTTCAAGTGATGAGTATGTCTGCACCCGAATGGCTTTTATCGGCTCCCGTTGTAACAGTTGTTATTATGGCTATTGCGCTTGTTATGTCTATTGTTATTCAGTCGACTAACCGGGTGGTTATTAATCATTTTATTGGTTTGGATAATTATCGTTCGATGCAGCGGGAACTATCAGAGTTTCGAAAGGAAAGTATGAATGCTGCACGTTCGCAGGATCCTAAGCAGCTTGAGAGGATTAAAAAAAAACAGTCACAAATTAATGCTATGCAGGCAAAAATGATGAAGCCTCAAATGATTCAGATGGCTTTGTCTTTCTGTTATTTGCCTCTTTGGTATTTTGTTTTAACACCTGTTTTTGGAGGGGTGACTGTAGCTTATTTGCCCGGCTTTGAGTTGCCTTTGTTTGTTTGGTACATGGTTTCGTCTTTGTTCTTTGGGACATTGGTGATGAAGGCTTTTGGTACAACGCCTAATATGTAATTGAGGTTGTGTTATGTCTGTTAGTGGTGGTCCTCAATTGGATGTTCGTAAGCCTTTGGTTCTTTGTATTTCTGGAATGGCGGGTACGGGAAAGAGTACTTTATCTAAGAAGGTTGCGGCACGGTATAATTTGAAGTGTTATTCTGGTGGGGATGCTCTTAAAGAGTTGGCTAGAGAGGCTGGTTGCGCGGTGACTGGTGAGGGTTGGTGGGAGAGTCCTGAGGGTTTAAGTTTTTTAGAGCGACGTGTTCACGATTCTCAGTTTGATAGGACAGTAGATGACAAGTTGCTTGGTTATGCCAAGTTGGGTGATGTGCTACTTGATAGTTGGACTATGCCTTGGCTGCTAGAGTATGGTTTTAAAATTTGGTTGATGGCATCTTTTGATAAGCGTGTAGCACGGGTGGCTGAGCGTGATAAGATGACTTTTAAGGAGGCTTTTTCTGTTCTTAAGAAAAAAGAAGCTCAGACAAAGGCGATTTATCGGGAGCTTTATGGGTTTTGTTTGGATGAGGATTTTGCTCCTTTTAATTTTATTTTAGATACTGATAATCTGACGGCTGATGAGGTTTTTGAGGTTCTTTGTCGAGTGATTGATAATACTGTTTGCGGTTGTCCCCAAGTGTAATTTGTAAACTGTGTGTTTTATTTAGGTTGCTGTTGTGGTTGTAGCATACGTTTATATGTTAAATGTTTGGAGAACGTTTACTGAATAATTGTTAACTGTGGTGTAGTGTTACGTGTTTAAACTCCTCAAATATTTGACATCTAAAGAGTGGTTGTTGATAGGTGTTAGTTTAGTGTTTATTGTCGCGTCAGTTTGGCTTGATCTTAAACTGCCTGACTATATGTCCAAAATAACTGAACTTATTCAGACATCCGGCGCAATAAGTGAGGTTTGGCTTGCTGGTGGCTATATGATTTTGTGCACGTTAGGTAGTCTTGTAGCTGCAATTATTGTTGGATTCTTTGCGGCACGTATTGGTGCATCTTTTTCGCAGCGTGTGCGTAGTTTGTTGTTTAACAAGGTTGAATCGTTCTCAATGGAAGAAATCAACCGTTTTTCAACGTCAAGTCTGATTACGCGTTCCACAAACGATATTACCCAAGTTCAAATGCTTATTGTGTTAGCTTTACAATTAGTTATTAAGGCTCCAATTTTGGCTGTTTGGGCAATATTTAAGATTGCTGGAAAAGGTTTTGAGTGGTCATTAGCTACTGGGGTAGCTGTTTTAGGTGTATCTATTATGGTTGTTGTGCTTATGGTCTTTCTTGTGCCAAAGTTCAAAAAAATGCAGACCCTTACCGATAATATAACACGTGTAACGCGAGAAAATCTTATGGGTTTACGTGTTGTTCGTGCTTACAATGCTGAGGATTATCAAAAAGCTAAATTTGAAGCGGCAAACAAGGAGCTTACCGACACTCATCTGTTTGCAGGGCGTGCTCTGGCTCTAATGTTACCTACTCTTATGGTGATAATGAATTTGCTTTCTCTTGCGATTTATTGGATAGGTGCATTTCTAATTGATGCAGCCCAGTTAGCTACTGATAAATTGAGCTTGTTTACAGATATGGTTATCTTTTCAACTTATGCTATGATGGTTATTATGTCTTTTATGATGCTGGTAATAATATTTATTATGTGGCCTCGTGCAAGTGTTTCTGCAAAGCGTATTAATGAAGTACTTGATACTGAACCCCGCATTATTGATGGTGTGGAAACTACAGGAAAATCTGGACTTGTAGGTGAAGTTGTTTTTAATAATGTTAGTTTTAAGTATCCTGATGCAGTTGATTTTGTTCTTAAAAATGTGAGCTTTACCGCAAAGCAAGGTGAAACGGTTGCTTTTATTGGTTCGACTGGAAGTGGTAAATCAACGCTGATTAATCTTATTCCTCGATTTTTTGATGTAACTGAGGGTGAAGTGTTGATAGATGGAGTAAATGTTAAAGATTACAAGCTGGAGGCTCTTTGTAATAAGATTGGTTATGTGCCTCAAAAAGCAGTGTTATTTAAGGGAACTGTAGAATTCAATGTTGCTTATGGCGATAATGGTGGTGCTGAGTTTAGTATTGATGAGGTTAAAAAAGCTATACAGATTGCACAGGGTACCGATTTTGTTGAAAAAATGCCTGATGGATATGGTGCTGCTATTTCACAGGGTGGAACAAATGTGTCAGGTGGTCAGAAACAGCGACTTGCTATTGCTCGTGCGGTATGTCGTAAACCTGAGATTTACATTTTTGATGATTCATTCTCAGCATTAGATTATAAAACCGACCGTATTTTGCGTAGTGCCTTAAAACAGGAAACTGCGGGAGTAACCAGTTTGATTGTTGCACAAAGAATAGGCACAATTATGGATGCTGATCAAATTATTGTGCTTGATGAAGGTAAAATTGTTGGGAAAGGAACCCACAACGAGTTGCTTCGTAATTGTGTTGTGTATAAAGAAATTGCAATGTCTCAATTGAATGAGGAGGAATTGTATCGTGAGTAAGGCTGGTCATAGAAAGAAAGATAACGGTTTTGCAGGCGGTTTTGGTAATCGTTCTGGTATGGGTTCTGCTGAGAAGGCAAAGAATTTCAAAAAAACTTGGGGTCAACTTATAGCTTATTGTAAGGGTTATATGCCTCTTATTGTGGTTGCTCTTGTTTTTGCATCTTTGAGTGCTGTGTTTGTAATTCTTGGTCCCAATAAAATACGGGATATGACTAATGTGATTCAAGCGGGTGTGATTCCTGCTATAGTAAATGGTGGTCCTGTATTTTCTGCGATCGATTTAGCTGCTGTGTTTAACATTGGGATGTTGCTTGTTTTTCTTTATGCAGCATCGTATGTTCTTGGTTTTATAGAGCATTATATTATGGCAACAGTGTCTGCAAGAATATCTAAAAATATGCGGTCAGATGTTTCGCAAAAAATTAGTAGACTGCCTTTTAGATATTTTGATAAGACAAGTTATGGTGACGTTATTAGTCGTGTGACTAATGATGTTGATGCTATCGGTCAGACACTTAACCAGAGTCTTGACACTTTGGCAAGGGCTGTTACTTTGTTTGTTGGTTCTATTATAATGATGCTTATTACGAATTGGATTATGGCGTTAACTGCGATAGGTGCTTCTGTTATTGGGTTTGTGTTAATGATGGTTATTATGTCGCGATCTCAGAAACATTTTGTTGCACAGCAGCAAGGTCTTGGGAATGTTAATGGTCATATTGAGGAAATTTATTCTGGTCATAACGTTGTTAAAGTTTACAACGGTGGCAAAGAGGCAAAAAAGACTTTTGAGACTATAAATAGTTCGCTTTATGAGAGTAGTTGGAAGTCTCAATTTATGTCTGGTTTAATGATGCCTCTTATGAGTTTTATTGGAAATTTTGGGTATGTGGCTGTGTGTGTCGTTGGTGCAGCTTTAGTTATGAATGGCACGACTGATTTTGGGGTTATTGTCGCGTTTATGATATATATTCGGTTATTCACGCAACCATTAACGCAGTTAGCTCAGTCGATGCAGCAATTGCAAATAACTGCTGCTGCTAGTGAGCGTGTATTTGAGTTTTTAGATGAGGCAGAATTAGCTGATGAAAGCCAAAAACTTGAAAGATTAGCAAATGTTAAGGGCAATGTTGAATTCAAGAATGTCCATTTTGGTTACGAGAAAGATAAACCTGTTATCAACAATTTCTCTGCAAAGGTGCAAGCAGGCCAAAAGATAGCTATTGTTGGACCTACTGGTGCGGGAAAAACAACAATTGTTAATCTGTTGATGCGGTTCTATGAAATTGATAGTGGCGAGATTTGTATAGACGGTGTGTCTACAAAGCAAGTTACAAGAGAAAATGTGCATGATCAATTTTGTATGGTGCTGCAGGATACTTGGCTCTTTGAAGGGTCTATTAAGGAAAATATTCTCTACAGTAAGCAGGGTGTTACTGATGAAGAAGTGGTTGCTGTTTGTAAAACTGTTGGTATTCACCAATTTATACAAACCCTGCCTAATGGTTATGATACTGAGTTGGATGATAAAACGAATTTATCAGTTGGCCAAAGGCAATTAGTAACTATTGCTAGAGCTATGATTCAAAATGCGCCATTACTGATATTAGATGAAGCAACAAGTTCTGTAGATACTCGCACCGAAAGTATTGTGCAAAAAGCGATGGATCATTTAATGCATGGTAGAACATCATTTGTTATTGCGCATCGACTTTCGACTATTCGTAATGCTGATCTGATTCTTGTTATGAAAAACGGTGACATCATAGAAAGTGGTAACCATGTTGAATTATTAGCAAAAGGCGGATTTTACGCCGAACTCTACAACAGTCAGTTCGAACAAGAAACTTAAACAACAGTAGTGCATAGAAAGAACTGATAAACTTTTCTTTTTCTTTCAACAATCTCATCATTCTAGTAAGTGATTAGTCGCGTTCATCTTTGTTGTGTTGGGTTTTTTCGTATATGTGGCCTTATCAGATTTAATATGTTTTTATGATTAAGTCTAACTTTTCAAATTTACGTAATAGGTTTTGGATAAAACTCATTTTTTGACTGTTTTTATAATTAAAAATGTTTTTGAATTATTTTATTGTAGTTACGTATTATTTATTTAGGTATTGTGTCAAATTATTAAAAAATGTGAAACATGTCTGGCGTAAAAATCCGTAAATTAAGGTATTTGCTAAAAAATTCCTATTGCTTAAATCGAAAAGTTAGCTTCAGCGCTTCAATTCTTATCGTGTTGAGTTAGTTTTTGTTGATTGATTAGTTATTTGGTGTCTTTTGGTTGTTGTTTCTTTTTTAGTATGAGTGCTGTGTTTTTCCATTGTTCTCTTGCTAATGAAAGGCTTCCTGCTGGTGACCCGTAAAGTGAGTAAAATGTGTAGCATAGATATGTGCATTGGGT